>CAYSIH010000015.1:0-15791 GCA_964431005.1 uncultured Sphaerochaeta sp.
ACTCCTGGTGGAAAGAGGCTACCCTCACTTTCAACGATGGAGAGACCTTGGTCTGTCCCCTGAAGAAGGACCAACTTCCCCAAAGCTTTCCTGTACCAGAGAAAACAATAACCAGCATCAAGATTGGTAACCTTATCAAGGGAGATGATACTCCCTTCCCAGGCCTTACACAGCTTGAGGTATTTGGAAGGGAATAATGGGCTATCATTGGTAGGTTTGGTCTGATCATTGGTGAACAGCTCTAGAATTGGGAGAACCTGAGGTTCTCAAGGAGTATGGGCTCAGCACAGAATTCTGGGGAATCTTGAAAATTCCCCAAACTGAGCAATTTCCTTGAACCAAACGAAGCTGAGGGAGTAGTGATTAGTATCACTACCCCCTCAAAAATATTCTTCAGGTTTCTGCAAAACAGAATCTAATGACCCTGCATGCAAGCCTACTTGTCCAGTATCGCCTGCATACCTGCATAGATTGCATCGGTACCAGCCTTGGGAGTTACCTCCTGGGCAAAAATCCTGGCAGAGTTGTCAGTTACGATCCCATACCAACGGGTAAAGTCAATGCCTGCTGGGAACGGGACAGAATTCTCTGCAGCCTGGAAGAACACTTCACTGTTGAGGTTTTTGAAATTCTGCAGATATGCTTTCTGTGCATCCTTATAAGCAGGAATATCAATGCCCTCTTCAGCCTGGATGGTATTGCCCTGTTTCCCGGTGATGAACTTAACAAAATCCCAAGCAGCATCCTTGTCCTTGGTAAACTTCGAGATGGCATAGCTCAAGCCACCGAGGACTGACGTGTTTCCAGCTTCCTGGTTTGGCATGGTCACCAACATGCAGTTGCCCTTCGCTGCAATGGAGGAGTTTTCCAAAACAGCTGACTTCCAGGAACCTACAAACAACATGGCGCCCTTCTCCGAAAGGAACAGGTCAGTGCCGTTTGTATCGGAAAGTACTACATACGGGGCCAACAGCTTGTTGTTCAAGAGGTCCACTACACGCTGGAAAGCCAACGTTGTCTCAGGAAGATTATATCCTGACTTGGTAAAATCATCGTTGATGACATAGCCACCGGTCTGGAACACAAAGTTGAAGTGGGAAGGCTGGGGATCGAGTTCCATAAGGATTGGGTATTCATCACCACCGGTCTTCTTGATGGCATCACGCAGCTTGCCCGCTGTTGCTACCATATCACTCCAGGTCCACCCTGACTGAGGAGAGGTAACCCCATACTTTTTGAAAATATCCAGGTTCAAGGCAACGGCAACAGAGTCCAGGCCCTTAGGCATACCCCACTGCTTCCCCTGATAACTGCTCATCTCAACGGTTGCATCGACATAGTTGCCCATATCGATCTTGTCGCGCTTGATGAGGTCATCAAGAGGGACCAAAATATCACCTTCCACATACTTGGGCAGGTAGGTATTCATCCAGAATACATCAGGGGCCTCACCAGAACCTGCAGCTGCATCCAGCTTGGTCCAATAACTTCCCCATGGGGTCAATTCGATCTCGACCTGCACATTTTGCTGGGATGCATTGTACTGGTCAACAATCTTTTGGATAGCGGGCTTCTGGTACTCGTCCCAAATGGCCAATGTCAATGTTTTTGGTCCAGTCTCCTTTGCTCCAGCTGCAAACACCATAGTCCCTACCAAAAGGAACACCATACCTGCAATAGCTAATTTTTTCATACGACCTCCTATTAATTTCCTACCCTCAAGGGTGGGATATGAAACAGATTCAACGGCCACTCTTACTTGAATTGAGCAGTGCCTGCACATTTTCAAGCCTGAGCGGCTGTTTCAGATAGTACCCTTCTGCATAGCGAAAGCCCCCAAGGAATCCCATCTGTTCAGACCAAGAGACAAGCATCAGCTCAATTTCCTGGGAAGCATAGGATTGGAGCACCCTACGCTTCTCATCCATGACTTCACTGACATCAACGATTACATCTGCCCTTCTGGGATTGCTCTTTGGGTCCAGGGAGAAATATAGTACCTGGGAAGGGTGCCACGTCTCCCCCTCATCAGAGTACTTGTTCAAACCTGCCACGAAGAGAGAGCGGTCAACCAACTGGGATACTGCCCTGTGGTCAGGATGGTAGTCTTCCGGATGGATGGTCAGCACGGTTCGTGCCTCGCTCTCGCGTAGGAGGGGGATGAGGCGTTCGACCCCTTCGGTTGTGAACTCAATTCCGGCATCCGGAAAATCCAACAGCTTGAAATAGTCCAGGTGCAACAGATGGACAGCCTTATGGAGTTCAGCAATGCGCTGCTGCCTGGCGGCAAACCCACCACTCTCTCCTTGGGTCAGACAGATAAGGCCCGTAGTGCACCCACTCGCCTTTGCCTTGAGCAAGAGACCGGCAACTGCTGCCTCATCATCCGGGTGAGCTGTAATGACTAAAAAATCAACCATGAATACCTCCTTGCCTATCCCTTGATACCTGAAGTTGCAATCCCTTCAATTATATACCGTTGGAAAAAGACAAATATGACAATGATGGGTAGTGAAGACAAAACCCCACCAGCCATGACCTGTTCGTAATAGGTGGTATGCTCCCCGATGAGGAATGCAAGACCAGCTGAGAGGGTGAGCCTGTCCAATGACCTGTTTACAATGAGAGGCCACATGAGGTCGGTCCACGTCCATAGGGCTGTGAGTATGCCTAGGGAGACAAGTCCACTCTTAGCCAAAGGCATCAGGATTCGTGCATAGATCCTGAAATATCCAGCTCCATCGACCAGGGCTGCCTCATCGAGCTCCCGAGGAATGGCAAGGAACACTTGCCGAAGGAGAAACACACCGAAGACTCGGAAGACTCCAGGGATGGCTAAGGCAAACAGGGTATTGGTCAGCTTCAGAGATACCATTATCTGGTAGTGGGGAACCAGGAAAATCTGACCGGGAACCATCAAAAGGCCTATGATCACCATAAACAGCATATCGCGTCCTGGAAACCGGAGTCTTGCAAAGGAATAGGCGGCCAGCGAACATACCAATAGGTTCCCCACGACTACCATACACACCACAAGGAAGGTGTTCAGATAGAGTTGGGCAAAGGGGAATTTTTCAGCAATGATCGCATAGTTCACCCACTGGAAGGTTTCCGGAATAAGAATAGGAGGGATCCTAATCGCTTGCTCATACGTCTTCACCGAGGTAAGGAACATCCAGAGAAAGGGAAAAATGGTCGTGAGGGTTGCAAGGCTGAGCACCAGATAGGCTAGACCTTGGCCCTTCTTTTGTACCATCATGGCTTGCTCCTCCTAGGTATAGTGTACCCAACGTTTTTGCAGGCGAAATTGCAGGGCAGTCATCAGCAGGATGATGAAAAACAATACAATCGAGACAGTCACCCCATAGCCTTTTTCGAAAGCTACGAAAGATCTGTCATAAAAGTAGTAGACCAAGGACATCGAATACTGGATTGCCAACGCTGTCGGACGTATCATCAGAAAGATGAAGTCAAAGATCTGAAATACATTGATGGTGGTTATGGTGACGACAAAGAAGAGCGTCGGCGAAAGCAGGGGCAAGGTGATACGGAAAAAGCACTGAAACGATGATGCCCCGTCGATGAGGGCTGCCTCATAATACATCTGGGGAATCTGCTGCAAGCCTGCCAGCAGGACAACCATCTGGACACTGACCAGTGACCAGATGAGGACAATGCTGATGGAATAGATCACCACAGAGGATTCACTGAGCCAAGCGATGCTTTCCAGACCAAATCGATTGAGAAATACGTTGATGATGCCAAACTTGTAGTTGAACAGCCACCGCCAAAGAATCCCAATTGCAGCAGGCATGGTTATTGCAGGGATAAACAAGGCAGTGCGGAAAAAGGTACTTCCCTTCTTGATCTGGTTGAGCAGAAAGGCTGACATGGTTGCGATCACCACTATCGAGGGGACACAGACCAGGACATAGGTGAGGGTATTGGAAAGCGAGCGGTAGAACTTGGGATCATCAAAGAGCCTGACATAGTTGTCCAGACCGGTAAACTGAGGTTTCCCAAACGAGCCGAATTCGGTGAAGCTGAGATAGAAGTTCTGGAAAAATGAGTAGAAGTAGAAAACCGAGAGGCCCAACATCAGAGGCAGGACAAACAGGATGCCATGCACCATCTCGTTTCTTCTCATGATCGAATAGCATTGTCTATACATGCAACAGCCCTCCTCTTCCCAGGAATTCCTCTGAGATCTCAGAGGAGACAGATTCAGGCGAAGATGCCGTAAGCGAGCCAGTGACTACTCCAACCTGCAAAGCTTCATAGAGATTCATACCATGGTATCGCCCATACAGGAAACCGGCAACAAAGGAGTCCCCAGAGCCTGTGGTATTGCATACCTCGACGCTGGGAGCCGGAACAAACAGGATGCCATGCTCCTTGGAAAGGGCAGATACCCCCTGTTCCCCAAGTGTTATGATGGGTTCCTCGATCCAATGGGAAAGTTTCTCCAGTATCTGGGGAAGTTCAGTCAAGCCTGTAATGAGTTTTGCCTCATCAATGTTGGGGAAGAAGTAATCTACAAAGGAAAGTGTTGAAAACCTCTGTTCGCTCCAGCTTTGGGCATCCTGAAACCCCAGATCAGTAGAGGTGGTTACCCCCGAAGCTCGGGCATCTACAAGGAAATCCTGCACATACGGCAAGTTCAACAATTCAAAAGAGACATGGATGTGGGAAAAATCTTTCGCCATCATGGAAAACAGATGTTGCTTCAGCTCTTTTTGATAGGCCTCCATCTGTTGTACCCATGTCAGGAACGAACGTTCACCGTCCTGGGTAAATATACAGCTGATATTGGTCTTCATGCTCTGGAGCCTGATAATATGATCTTGCAAAATACCTTTGTTCTTCATCAGACGAATCAGGTACTCTCCCATCAGGTCATCACCAACTGTAGCAAGCAGTCCACTGGGGATGTTCAGTTGGGACAGGGCACTTGCTATGATGGCATTTCCTCCAAGGGAGATGATGTAATCCTGCAAGTACAGCTCTTCGCCCTTGAGGGGCATACGTTCATACCCTTGCAGCAACATATCGCAGAATATGGGACCAATGGTCAGGATCGGTTTCTTTCTTTGCATAGCCTATACCAAAATTGCGGGTGAGCCACCCTTCTCATGGGCGTCCCTCATTGCAGAAAACAGCAAAGGCGCACGTTTCTCACCCACAAGGGGATGTAAGGCCAGAGCCTTCACAGCCTCTGCCTCACGCTTCTCCCTGATGGCCTTCACTACCTGTCTCTCATACTGCTTCATCTGGAGGATGAGATCCCATGCCTCTTCACAGAGGGTTGGACACTCTGCAATACTTGCAAAATGACCTTGCTCGAGGGATGCAGAGACCTCAATAATGTCCCCAGTCTCCAGGGAGGGACAGCGCGTGTCATTGGCAATATTGAGGATGAGGGTATCACCCTCTCCGTTCTGCAACGAGGAGAGCACATTGAGAGCTATCGCATCGTAGCCCTTGGAGTTGACCATATCCAACAGTGAGAAGGTTTTGGGGATATTCCTCTCATAGCCACTCTCCATCTGCATATAGGTTCCATTTCGCTTGTCGATGTAGGTATTGTACAGTTCAGTGGCTGAGCCCGTATGCTTCCTCAAGGAAGCATACAGCCACGTATCAAGGGTATGGATGCTCTGGGCCCTTCCTTGTACAGCCTTCTTCTGGTTGGCAAGCACACTGGGAGCTTGCAAATAGTAGTACAAATATTCATTGGGAATAAGGCCAGTAGAGAGCATGTGCTCCCTCATGCCTGCGTAAAAGGGTTCCAAGGCAATGAACTCATCTATGTGGTTGCGTATCAGGTCTTCTAGCTTCTCTACCCCTCCGACTTCAACGGAGTAGACCCACCCCAGATGGTTCAATCCAAAGTACTTCAGCACAACCTCTTGGTCACTACAGCCGTAGATGGTTGCCACATGGGTAGCTATAAGCTCTGGGGCATCACAGATGCCTATGATCTTCTCAAAACCAGAAAGGCTCTTCACCGCCTGGGTTACCAGTCCTGATGGGTTGGTGAAATTGATAACCCAGGCATGCGGAGCATGCTTCTTGATAACCTCTATCTGGTCCAACACAACAGGAATAGTCCGTAAGGCAAGGAAGAATCCTCCAACTCCTACCGTCTCCTGCCCTATCTGGCCAAGGTCGAGCGGGGAACTTTCGTCAATGATGCGTGCCTCTTGGCCACCAACCCGTATCGACGAGAAGATATAGTCAGCATCCTTCACTGCATCTATGAGGCTTGAGGCAACCTGTATGGTAAAACAGGGGTGCGTGTGCTCCTGCAACTCAGCAATGATGGTCTCGTTGATGAGAGAGAGTTTCTCCTCATCTATGTCATAGAGAAAGAGTTCATCAATCTGGATGTCACTGCGTTTGAGAAGCGAGTGCAACAGCAGGGGAAATCGTGGACTGGCCGCGCCTATAATTGTCAGTTTCATCACATCCTCCCTGTGCTAGATATGGTTACCATAGTACGGGGTAAACGTTTTCCCGTCAATCAAAATAAGTTTTTTCTTCCTCCCCATACCCGGTCAAGCTGATCATTGACGGGGAATGCAGGAAGCCCCTTCTTGTATCGTATGGTCAAGCAGCGTCAATTTGGGTACAGTCTCATCAGTCTGCAACATCTGCAGAAGAATGGAGGCAGCCTTTTTCCCAATCTCAGAAATAGGTTGGCTGACGGTGGTGAGTTTTGGTGTGGTAAAAGCAGAAAGCGTGATGCCATCGAATCCAAGCAAGGAAAGATCCTTCGGGACAGAGAGATGTTGCTCAAATGCAGCAGAAAGGGCTCCAACGGCCATTTCATCACTCAGTACAAAGACAGCATCAAGAGATGGATTTCGTTGGAGAAGAGCCTTCATTGCCCTGTAGCCACTCTCGATCGTGTACCCTCCTCCTTCCAGAATGGAGTCGTCAAAGGGAATATGATACTCTTCAAGGGCTTTCTTATACCCATCGAGACGCTTGTCTCCCACTGAATAGCCACTGCCTGCGATGAGGCCAATCTTCTTGTGTCCCAGCTTCAGCAGGTATCTGGTGCCATCAAAGGCGGCCGAAAAGTCATCTATCCTGACTTGGGGGAACTGGAGCCCTGGAATATCTATTCCTGCCAGCACTATGGGGACTTGGGTCTTTTTCAACTGGGCATAGACATCAGGATTATTGCTTTCATGCATGAGGATGATGCCATCGACACGATTTTGCAACAAAAGGTCCAGGTAGATGCGCTCATTGCGCAAAGTATCCTGTACCCTGCACACCAACACCTTGAAACCAGAGGCTTCCAAGGTGCTCTCCACACTGCTGAAGACCATCTGATGGTACATGTCTGAGATGTTGGGGATAATAAGGCCAATGGTGAAGGTCTTTTTCAGGACCATGCTGCGTGCTATGTGATCGGCAACATATCCCTGCCGTTCAATTGAGGCGAGAACCTTCTCCTGCAAATCCTTGCTTACGAACTTGGTCCCGTTGAGCACACGTGAAACGGTAGCTACAGAGACTTTACAGTCCTTGGCAATATCCCTAATACCCATTGGCGTCCGGCCTCTCTTCATTGTTCATCCCAGTAAGAATGGACTGAATCCGCTCAAAATGCAAGCAGAGGCGTTTCTGATGTGCACAAGAATCACCAGACAGGAACTGGCTTTCTAGAATTTTCATGAAGCTGATAGGAGCAGGTGTCTGCACACATCTATGCGTCCTATCAGCATCCTATAGGGTAGTCAGGCTTTCCACGCTAGACGGATGCGGCTTCTCCCATCCTCCTCATACCAGAGTGGAAAGTTTGTTCCCCATATATTGTTGTAGAGGTTGAAATGGAAACAGCCATTCTCCAAGGCAGGCTCATCGTCAAAATCCAGCAGCTTGCGCTTGCCCAAGGAGACCAAGGGAGAGTCAAGGTTTTGCACGGTCACTCTTGTCGATGGACCGGTATACTCCAAGGCTTCCACCGCATGGATAGAACGCGCACCCTTGGAGACAGTCGGACCTAAGGGGAGGCTCTGTCCTACCTTCACCATCCGCCACCTGCCCTTGTCCCTGGGGGAGAATCCGACAGAGAGCCAAAGCGCCTCGGGCAGGCGGGTAGCCTCCTTGTCAAACCAATCCAGGGCTATCGTCTCCAACCGCCCTTCGAGAGAGAAGCTGTACCTGATGATCACCTTTTGTGGAGCCCCACGAGGGGTATCCTCTGTTGCCTGCAGGATGGCAACGACTTCAACCTTGGAATCGCCCTTGTACTCGGTCAGGCTTGTCAGGAGAGCAGGGAAGAGAGCGTCGACAGCTTGTGGGACGGCATGCTCCATACCGGGTTTGCCGAAATCGGCAAGAAGCCATTTCTTATTCTGTTCGTAGTCACGGTTGTAGGTATGGTGCCACCTCTGGTACGTTGCGGCGCTAAAGCTCTGGTAGCGATAGACGCCAATGCCCTCCTCGCCGACCAGTTCCCCCAGCTTCTCATCCACAAGGGAGGCGATCGATCCGTCGGGGGCAAAGGAGAGGCGGGCCTTTCCAATGGCATGCACACCATCAAGGGCGAGAGCCACTCCATTCGATGATGAATCCAACTCTCTCTCTTTGGATGGCGCCTCTGCTTGTACCATCGCGCGATACTCCCCTACCTGGGCAGGGCTCAGGAAGGCCACAGCCTGTTCAAGATACGCACGCTGTTCGGCATGGGCGGACTCAAAGAAGGAGTAGGTCCTTTTTTTCCGCCTTTCCGTATCCCCTGGGAATATATGCTCATACTCCTTCTTTGCAAACTCCTCAATGAAAGCATACTCTTCGGTGATGGCATCAGGGGAAACGACGTCCCTCTTTCTTGCAAGCGCCAAATCCTCCACTGACCAGTTCTTGTAGTCGGCAAGGTACTTCTTGAAGTCCATGCCCCAGGTGTGCTCCACCACCATAAGAAGCGAGCCCATGAACCCGTCATAGGAGGCGCTGTCCTTCGTAAGGGAGCCTTCCTCCACCCATTTCCTTGCCAAGGAGAGAAGCATCTTCAGGCGGCTGACCTTCTTGGGGTCGGTTCCCACTCCGTGGATCCAGGTGTCCCCGATCTCCTCCTGCAGCAGCGGGAAGCTCCCCTTCTTGCTGATGATGTTCCTGGCATAGGAAGAGAGGTCCGAGGCAAGGATCTCTGCACCGGGATACTCCTGCTCAAGGCGTCTGTAGACGGCAAGCACCTCATCTAGGGAAGGAGGGCCGGAGTTGTCCGCACTGTTCTCAATGACCAGGACATCCTCCAACTCCTCAAAGGCAGTTGAGGAGCCATAGGTTGCATCATACTGGACCAGCACCTCCTCCCCACCTGGGGAGCGCCAACGGAATAAAGGAGGGACGTCAGGAACAGGGGAACCCCCGTTCACCCCAAGGTGGAGGAACTCCACCCCATTGGCTGCAAGAAGAGGGACCAAGGCGAGGGTGTGACCGGGGACATCGGTCATCTTCGCCGCTATGCTCTGCTTTGCGAACCTCTTGTCCAGTTTTTTTGCTATGGAAAGTCCATAGAGGCAGAGCTGCTCATCCATCAGCTCTGTATGGGTAGTAAAGGGAAGGGAGTGCCAGGCGATATCACCTTGCTCCAGGGCCGCAACAAACGAGGCGAGAGCCTCACCTTTGGCACGATTCAAGTACATGTCGATGAGCCAGGACCCGGTTGTCCATACCAGTCGCTCCTTCCCTCCACGCTCATGCAGAAGCCTTGCCGTCTCTATGGCATGGGGGATGAACTCATGCATATACCGATCGACGGTATGTTCCGCAAGGTCTGTAAACCCTATATCCAAATGTGTCTTGAACACCACATGCACTCGTCTGACCATTTTTACGCTCCTCCAATTCTATCAATACTTGCACTAACAACCTAAGAGCGGCATACTGCCTTCAGAGGTTCTCCTATGGATTATGAACTGAACAAGGCATCAAGACGCCTGTCCGAACTAACACTGACCTGTGAAATGAGCAGTTGCTCCATTGATGTCCAATGGTTCCGCGTCATGCAGAAGAGCGGAGACTGGACCATCCCCCGCCACTCCCATAAAAGCTTCGAATTCCATATCATCGCAAGTGGATCCTGTCTTGTCACCACCGACACCAACTCCTTTACGATCGGGGAAGGGCAGTTCTATATAACTGGCCCTTCTGTCTATCACGAGCAGACCTCCTCCAACAAGGAAGACCTCATCGAGTATAGCCTGGACTGCAAGTTCCGCCCAAGAAAGGAGAGCGGGTCCGACAGCAGCGGGGAGTGTTCCGACCTGCAGGAGTTTTTCCTGAACAACCCCTGCGCCCCCTTCAAGGACACCAGTGGAGTCATCGGCCTCTTTGACCAAGCCTTGCAAGAGGCCCTCACCCTGAAGCCTGGCTACAAACTCATCATCCAGTCCATCGTCCCCCAGCTTCTGGTGGCGATGGGCAGGTCAATGGGGTACGGCTATGCGGTGAATGGAACTTCTGCAAAGAGCAGGATGGATATCATTGCTGATTTTGTTGCAGACAACCTCTACAGAAGTATCGCCCCTTCAGATATTGCATCCCACTTGAACCTCAGCGAGAAACAGGTCTCCCGCATAGTCTTTGCCTCTGAAGGCTTCTCCACCAAACGGTTCATCACCCTGGCCAAGATCGAACTGGCAAAGGAACTCCTGGCAACCAACTCCCACACGCTTTCGGAAATAGCTTCAGATCTTGGCTTTACCAATGTCTCCTATTTTTCCAATGTTTTCAAAAACCATACAGGGATGACTCCCGGCTCATTTCGTACGAACGCACAACTACAGCTCGATATACATAATACCTAGATGTCTAAAAATTTTCAATCTTTATTTTACCTGATTTAGCATCAGGCTATTCATTTCGGTAAATTTGTACAAAAAACACCAGTTTTTCCAGAATATACCAGAAATAATGCTATAATTCAGACAAATAAGTAGATGTTGATAATTTTAAACAAAAACTATTTGTCCATTTTCTACAATCCATGATATACTACCTCTGCAAGTCCGAAGTAGGGGCAACACTGAGGTTTCCCCATGAACCGGAGTATAGGAGATCAGGTATGCAGACACACTTATGGAAGAAAATGAAAAAATTCAAAACCTTCTACTTTCTTTTCATACCCATAGCGCTGTATTTCCTCATCTTTACCTACTACCCCTTCCTCAAGGGCCTGATCATGAGCTTCCAGGAGAATCGCCTGATCGGCAAGCGCCCCTTTGCAGGGGTGGAGAACTACGCACTGGTACTGCAGGATACCGACTTTCTCGCCTCCATCAAGAACTCCCTCATCATAGGGCTTTGGGATATGGTGCTCTACTTCACCCTTTCGCTGCTGTTTGCCATCATCCTCAACGAGTTGCTCAACAAAACCGTCAAGAAGACCGTGCAGACCATTGCATACCTTCCCTACCTGTTCTCCTGGGCTGTCATCGGAGGAGTGTGGGCCCTGATATTCGATATCCAAGGGCTTGCGAACCAATTCCTCTCCTTATTCAATGTCGATCCAATCTTTTTCCTTGCACAGCCCAATCTTGCCAGGCCGCTTATCATAGCGATGGGCGTCTGGCGATCGATCGGATACTTCGCCCTGCTCTATACGGTGGCCATCATCAACATTGATACCCAGCTCTATGAGGCGGCACGAATCGACGGGGCCTCGCGCATGATGCAGATACGAAAGATAATCATCCCTTCATTGGCACCGACTATGAAGACAATCCTGGTCTTGCTCTCCATCGGGGTGCTTACCCACTTTGACGAGATATTCATCATGGTGAACCCGGCGAACCGAAGGAAGATCGGAACACTGCTGCTGTATGTGTTTGAGACAGGAATCATCAACTTCAAGACAGGTACAGCCTCAGCCGGAGCCACCTTGGTGATGGTAGGGACGCTGGTATTCACCGCTATCATCAGAAAACTGATTAGATACGATAAGGACTGAACAGATGACTAAGAAACTTGGAACACAGGACCGACTACCCCTCCCCATACAGGTGCTCTATATCCTGATCATCCTGTTTGTGGTTGCCCTCATGGGCCTGCCCATGCTCAATGTCCTGGCGGTCTCATTTTCGTCGATAGGAAAATCAGATGCACCGGGCCTGATCCTATTCCCCAATCCTCCGACCCTTGAGGGCTATCGCTTCATCTGGTCCTTTGTAAACCTTGCCCAACCTTTCTTCAACACTGTCTACGTCTCGGTGGTGGGCACGGCTCTGCACGTCCTGATGGCCGCCCTTGCAGGGTACATCCTCACCCAGAGGGACCTGCCTTTCCGCAAGGCAATGACATCGTTCATCCTGCTTACCATGACCGTCCCCAACGAGCTCACGATGATAGGAATATATGCAGTCAACCGCGACCTGGGTCTGCTCAACACCTATACGGGACTGATAGTCAACGGCATGATCAGCGGCTTCAGCGTCTTCCTGATGCGCAACTACTTCCAGGGCATCCCCCTCTCCCTTGCAGAATCCGCAAGGATTGACGGGGCGAGTGAGCTTACCATCTTCAGCAAGATATACCTGCGCCTCTCCATTCCGGGCCTGATGACCATCGGAACGCTGGAGCTTATCCGCAGGTGGAACAACATCAACCTGGTTGTGACCCTTATCTCAGACATGAAAAAATGGACACTGCCTGTAGTGTTGCGTTCGATCCTATTCGAACAGACATCAACGAGCGGTACCAGCTACATCTTTGCCAATGCCAAGATGGCCGCTGTGGTCCTGACTGCCATCCCTTTGGTGATCCTTTACTTCTTTACGCAGACATTCTTCACCTCAGGGGTCATGATCGGTGCTATCAAAGGATAGAATCTCTCAGCAAGAGAGGTTTCACCTATATTTCATACAATCCAAAGGAGGATAACTATGAAAAAAATGCTATGTGTGCTGGCTCTTGCCCTGCTGATAGTAGGGACTCCCCTGTTTGCCCAGGCACAACCTGAATCCAAGGCTGAGGTCAAGGTACTCTCAGCGGTGACCGGAGGAAAGGATGATGCTGAAAACAAGCTGTTTGAAGAGGCAATGGAGAAAGCTACGGGGCTGAACATCTCCTGGGAGAAGGTTCCTGCAAGCTATGACCAGGTGCTGATGCAAAAGCTCGGAGCGGGCGAGGCGTACGACCTGATCTATCTGAATCAGTTCCAGATGTACACCCTTGCCAAGCAGGGTGCCCTCATGGACATCACCGACTGGATCAACCGCTCTGCAACCTACAAGGAAAATGTGGACCGCACCGAGCTTGAGAAGATCCAGTTCAACAAGAAGTACTATGCAGGCTTCAACAAACTGGAAGTGTTCCCCCTGGTAAACGTCAACAAGGCGATCACCGACAAGGTCGGCATCAATCTTGATAGCCTGAACAGCCTGGAGGCCTACTACCAGATGCTCAAAAAGGTAAAAGCCTACATGGAGAACACCGTAGGACGCAAGCCCTACTACCCGTTCTTCGTCTACATGCCGGACATCTGGGACATGCAGCCATGGTTCTCCTCTGTCGGACTGCGCCGTGGTGTGTTCATTGATGCCAACGGAAAGAAGCACGCCCCCTATGTGGACATGAAGGCAAAGCCCGTATGGGAGTGGCTGGCCAAACTCTACAAGGAAGGCCTGATGGATCCCGCTTCCTTCACCGGCAAAACCGGCGACATGAGAAGCAAGATGTGGCAGTCCCAGGATATCGTCCTGGATTCCGACTGGGCAGCCTGGACCGGCTTGTATAACAACAACGCAAAGAGTGCTGGCACATACCCGGACAAGGTCAACGTGGTCGGTCTTCCCGGCATCAAAGGACCTAGTGGAAAGTACTTCATTGAACAGGGTGGAGCATCACTGTGGGCAATCCCTGCCAATGCAAAGAACCCCGAGGAAGCCTTCAAGATTCTTGAGTACATGGCAACAGCCGATGGTGGATTGCTTCTTTCTGCAGGTATCGAAGGAAATGACTACACCGTGGTCAATGGCAAGATTGAGTACACAGAACTTGGGCTGAAGCATGCAAAGGACCATGGGGCACCATTCCCCATCTCCACCAAGTTCGACCTGGGCAAACTGGGCACGATGAACCCTGGTGTGCTTGAGTCTGTAGCCATAGGAAAGAGGGCCGATGTCGAAGTCGAAACCATGGGCTATGCCAATGGACAGCTGGACACCCGCAAGTACTATGATATCATGTCCAAATGGATGAGTGATTGCATCATGGGCAAGACCGATGCGGCCACTGCAATCAAGGGTGCTGAAAAAGAGCTCAGGGACAATAAGATCATCGACTGATGTGGTGATCGAAGTATGTGAGACAGGGCGCAGCACATTGTGTTGCGCCCATTTTCCCTACAAGCACAAAGGACAAGGAAAGTAAAATAGCATGAAAAAGCTCACCATAGAGAGGACCTTCACCAAAGACGAAACCAAGCAGTATCTCACCCTGCCCTTTGACGTGCCCAAACACACTGAACGAATCGAGGTGTCCTACTCGTACGTACGCCACACAGACAAGAAGACCGAATTCGGCATACAGCGCCACGAGAGCAATATCATTGACCTTGGCCTTGTCGATGAATCAGAGCAGTTGCGCGGCTGGTCGGGCTCAGACAGGAAAACGGTCTTCATCAGCGAACACAGCGCAACACCAGGGTACAAACGACAAGCTATTGAAGCAGGCGCCTGGGCAGTGGCGCTGGGTATCTACAAGGTTGAAGAGAGTGTTTCTGTCACCGTGCACATAACAATCCATCCCAAAGAGGCAGCCTGGCTATGCGGGGACCTGCACATGCACACCCTCAACAGCGACGGGTGGTACAGCACCGCACAGGTGATCGAATATGCCAAAGGTGCAAAGCTTGACTTCATCGCCCTTACCGACCACAACAACACCGAACAGAACAAGGAAATCGGCAACCCTGATGGCATCACCGTACTGCCTGCTATGGAGTACACAAACTACCGCGGCCATGCCAACTTCTTCTTCAAGGATACAGGCACGCGCCTTGCATCGAGCCCGCTGTCAAACTCCACCGAGGAGATGCTCACCTTCTTCCATGAGGGCAGAAGTGCCGGGGCGACCATAGCGCTCAACCACATCGCCGATGACGGCTGTCCCTGGTTGTTTGGTTTTGATGAGGTACCCTTTGATATGGTGGAAATCTGGAATGGATTCATCAAGCCCAGCGACCACCGGGCAAGGGCTTGGTGGCACCAAAGGCTCTGCGAGGGCAAGAAGCTTGCTGCAGTGGCAGGCTCTGATACCCACCATATTCAAATAGGGCGCTCCTACGGGTGCCCCTGCATATGGGTATACGCCCTTTCCAGAAGCCGTACAGACATCCTCACCGCCATCCGGGAGGGGCGATCGAGTTTGGCCAGCAGCCCTGACTCACCCCGATTAGACCTCCATCTGGGTCCATGGGGCTTGGGGGAAGAGGGGGTGTTCTCAGAGGGTTTGGAAGGGTCCATATCAATAAAGAAGGCTAAAAAGGGAGATACCCTCTCTCTCATAGACCCCGATGGGGTCGTCCGGACCTGGACAGTTGCCCATGACGGGGAGTTCTTCTACCCATTTGCTGTAGAAAACAAATGCTTTTACCGTGTGGAGCTCCATCGCAACACCATTGGCATGTCGCTTCTGGAGGCGATGACAAACCCTGTCTATCTTACCTAAGCTTGGGAGCAGCCGTTGATTCGCGCTTGACGAAGGTAAAGGGCAGGGCGATGTTCACATTCATACGGTTCTTGCTGGCAATGAGTGAGTGCAGCAGGGCG
>CAYSIH010000016.1:0-15386 GCA_964431005.1 uncultured Sphaerochaeta sp.
CCTGTTGCAGTCCTGCTTACCCACACCCACTGGGACCATATTACAGCCTTGGGTGAACTAAAAGAGCGGTGGCCACACCTGGAGATTCTTGTTTCAGAGGAAGATTCGTATTATCTAGGCTCCCGAGCCTATGAACGATTTTCCAAAGTATGCTTTGACAAGAGTTTTCTCCAAAGGTATGAAATGGCACTGAAAGGGATGAGTGAAGCGACAGGGTTTCTTCAAGACAACCAGTTTCTTCATGACAGCCATCTTTTGGTTATGCATACACCAGGACATACAAAGGGAGGCATCTGCCTCTACCATGAACAAGGTCAGTTCCTGTTTTCCGGCGATACATTATTCGCTGGAAGCATCGGCCGCACTGACCTTGAGGGTGGTTCATATGAAGAGATCGTCAAAAGTTGTAAAAGACTGCTCAAGCTCCCTAAGGAAGTGCAGGTACTTCCTGGACACGGGCCGGCAACCACTATTGGCGACGAAATGAACAACCCGTACCTTTGAGAAAGAAGCGGGTTCAAAAGCTAAAAGCAACAACAAACCGTACAAAAAAAGATGCTGCTCTTCCCTAGGGATGGCAGCATCTCTTTTTTGACAAGGAGGACTAACGTCTTCCAGGAGCCTCCTCAGCACTTTTACAATCTATGCAGAGCACAGCGTAAGGAATGGCCCTAAGCCGCTCCTCGGGAATCTTCTTTGTACATTTCAGACAGTGACCATAGCGTCCGTTATGAATACGGGCAAGGGCATTCTCTATCGATCGTAGGCGAGTAGCCTCGTGTTTATTGATAGCTTCCATTTTCTTAAATGCAATATCGTCAGCAGCAACATCAATGCTATCTTTGATACCCATGGCATTTACCATCGCTCTGAAGTCACTATTATCCTCAGTCAGCTTGTCGAGCAACTCTTTTCGCATTACGATCAGCAGCTCTTCCATCTCCTGAACAAACATATCGGACACAGTTAGCCTCCTAAAATTCGCCTTGGCGGCCCATTGGATTTAATGCAACATAAGATGGAGATAACAGGCATAAGAGTCAAGACCCTGACCTTGTATTCATCGCTATTCGTTGGTATTCCCCATCTAACCGACCCAATATCCCTAATAGAAGGGAAACCAGAACATTACACCCTTGCCAAACCTGAGGTAGAGGCTGAGGGAAATCCAGCATAGCATGAGACACAGTACAAGTACATCAGAAGTTTTCATTTGTTTGGCAAGGTACCAGGTCCTTTTGGGATGCTTACCAAAACCCCTGAGGACCATGGCATTGGTAACCACATCTATGCGGTCAAGGGAGGAGAGCACCAAAGGGGCAAGAATCTTGCCAACGGAGGAGACCCTCTGCTTGAAAGGGACATTTTTGGAAATGTCGACACCGCGTGCCATCTGGGCATGCAGGATGTGGATATAGGATGAGGTCACCTCCGGCAGATACCTCATAGCCAATCCCACTGCATAGCTGGTCTTGTAGCGTATTCCGATCCTGTTAAGTGAAGAGGAGAACTGGGAAGGATGGGTGGCGGTCACAAACAACAAGGCCATAGGAAAGATGGCAAAGTATTTCAGGCATACTACCAGAAGGTAAAAGAGCGTCTCAAAACTAAGTGCGTATCGTGCTGAAGCAGAGCCAAGCAGTATGTGGCGGGTGCCCAGATACCGTTGGCCCTGATCAGGTGAGAAGAGGAAGATAAACACGGCATTGATGAGTATTACGTAGGTCATTGCAATGATATAGGGACGGAACTTCTTCATGGGAACCTTGCATGAGGCAAGGGCGATCTGAGCGACGAACATTGAGGGAATGAGGATACGAAGGTCAAACGTGGTGAGGCAAAGAATTATCCAGAGCATGAAAAACACCATTTTGGTCACTCCATTCAGCGAATGCACAAAAGATGGACTCTCCTCATAGCTTAGGGCAAAGCCGAACTTCTTTCCGCTCTCCTTTGAGCGGATAACCTTTTTCTTCTTCTGTTTCTTCACCTTTGGAAGCGTCGGGTTTATCTTTTCAAGGCGGACAACCTCTATCCCTTCTGGACGACGGCTTTTCTCCCCTTGGACAAAACAGTCAATAAAGGAGGGGATATCATCAATGCCGCAACGCTCAGCGAGGGTGTACAGACTTGTCACCGTCAGGTTGGCTTGGGCGAGCAACTGCCTGTCGCTGAATACCTCACTGACGCGTTCATCAGCGAGAAGCAATCCATCAGCGAGCACCAGGGCACGGTCTGTATACTCCAAGGCAAGATGCATATCGTGGGTGATGAAGAGGATGGTAAGGCCGGTCTTCCTGTTCAGTGAGCTGAGAAACTCCATCAGAAGCGAGTAGCGCACATAATCTTGGCCGGCAGTCGGTTCGTCAAGGATGAGTATCTTCGGCTCGGTTACCAGGATGGATGCGATGGTGACCCGTTTCTTCTGCCCAAAGCTCAGAGCTGATATGGGCCAAGCGTGATAGGCCCTGAGACCACAAAGAGCCAGGACATCCAGCACACGGGGACGTATATCCTCTTCTGAGTATCCCTTCTGACGCAGAGCAAAGGCAACTTCATCGTAGATCATGGGGTGGCTGATCATATGGTTGGGATTCTGCATCACAAAGCCGATCAAGTTCGATCGGTCAGTGACCGAGATCGAGGAGATATCCTCCCCTTCGTAGATGATAGTCCCGCTGTCCTGCCGGTTGATCCCCATCAGAATCTGGGCAAGGGTAGACTTGCCTGCCCCGTTCTTACCCAGGATGCTGATCATCTCCCCTGCATAGATATCAAAAGAGATGTGCGAAAGCACATCCACCATCCCATCATACGAAAAAGAGAGGTCTGTTAAGCTTAGCTGTTTTTGCTGTTCTGGCTGTGCTAGTTTTTCAGGCCTTGCATGATACCAGGTGCGTACCAAGGAACAGTATGGATCCAGTTCGATTGTATCGATGGAGGCGATGCCCTTAGCAAGAGACAGGTCCGCCCCACTCTGCCTGAGGGCGGAAAGATAGAGGGGGTCACGAATCCCCTTCTCCTGTAGCAGTGTGCCAGAAAGAAGTTCTTCGGAGGTGGTATCACATACCAATAGGCCTTCCTCAAGCAGAAGAATGCGATCGACAGGACAAGATAGCACATCCTCAAGGCGGTGCTCGATGATGATAATGGTCTTGCCTGTACTCCTGTGAAGCTCATCGATGAGGGCTATGGCATGCCTGCCTGTCTCAGGATCGAGATTGGCGAGCGGCTCGTCAAAAAGAAGGATATCCACATCATCAACCAGGACACCTGCAAGGCTTACCCGTTGCTTCTGTCCTCCGGAAATCTCCTGCGGACTCTGGCTAAGGAAATCCTGCATCCCCACCAAGGTGGCCATACCGGTGACCTTGGGGACCATCTCGCCCTGGCTCATGCACTGGTTTTCCAAGGAGAAGGCTATATCCTCCTCAACAGTAAGGCCCACAAACTGGGCATCACTATCCTGTAGGACAGTCCCTACATGACGATTGACCTCATAAATGTCATCCTTCGACACATCAAGGGATGCGACAGTGACTGAGCCTTCGATCCTACCACCAAAGGCGTTCGGAATGAGGCCGTTGATACAGTGACCCAAGGTACTTTTTCCACTGCCAGAAGGCCCTACGAGCAAGATTTTCTCACCCTTATGGATGTCGAGGGTGATACCCCTGATCGTAGGGAGCTTCTGAGCATTATAGGTGAACTGAAAATCCTTGAACGAGATAATCGGCTCTTGCATGCCTATTTGCTGTGATCGAGGGTGAGGTTGCTGCTGTCCTTATTGCGCTTGGCCACAAGCATCATCAACAGTGTCCCAAGAATACCAATGACTACAGTATTTGTAATGGCGATGATGAGCTGTTGGGTGATGACCTTGTCCAGAGGCTCTGCAAACAGCAGGAAGTCTAGCACTGCGCTGATGAGGTAACCAAAAAAGTTACCCAGAAAGGCAAGGGCGATATACAAGCCAATCTGTTTTCCTGCAAAGATACCCTTGTCCAAAACATGCTTGGTCAGGATTGGGAACAGGCCGATTACCGCTCCGACGATACCACTGCCTAACATCCAGGTGGGCCATACACCCCATCCTGCAAACATGTCGGTGATCCAGTGACCGAGGAAGCCGACCAGAAAGCCTACAATGGGGCCATACATACCGGCAACAAGGGCTAGGATGGCCATAGCCGGCTTGATCGTAGTATTGGCAAAGACGGGCACACTCAACAGACCGCCAACCCCATACAGGGCGGCTCCGATAGCAATGATCACAACCATCTTTACTGGTTGCATCCCTTTGGACTTCTCCATACGAATCCTCCTATTGTAAGCGCTTTCTGCGCCTATCATACCACTGAAAACGTAATCTTCCACCCTTCACCGGTACCGATGCCGTACAAGGATGCAAAGCTACCCTGGTTAAGGGCAAGCCCAAGATTGAGCAGGCTGTTCACGTAGATCAGGGGCTCGCCCTTGCCTACCTCGGTAAACCCCCTACAGAGCTTTACCGGGTATCCGTAGACTATCCTGCCATCCTTTGAGATGGTGACGCGCATCATAGCACCGAAGGGAATTGCCATCTCTTCAAGGAACTCATCGCTGATATTTGTCCATAGGGAGCCATAACGGGTATCGAGGATATCGATGGCACCCACCAGGGTATCCCCTTCAAGACGGCCTTTCTCAAGCTTGAGCTTTACGTGCTTGGAAAGGGGGGGACCCACCTCCTCAAAGTTAACAGAGGAAGAGGCCAGGCGCGCTCCCGTATAGGCATAGACATCACGGCCATGGAAGGTGTAGCTTCTCTGGCTTCCTGCAAGGCGATTGCTCCCCTCAGTTATTTCACGGACTTCCAGGATGCCGACATGCTCAGCTATATGGGTAAGGGTGCCGTTGTCAGGGGTAACAACCAGATGCCCACTTGAGGTGAGGGCAACAACACTTTTGCGGTTGCTGCCGACCCCAGGGTCGACCACACAGACAAAAACGGTCCCTGCAGCCCAGTAGGTCATCGCTTGCATCAGGCGGTAGGAAGCCTCCCAGATATTGAATTGCGGGATATCGTGGGTGAGGTCAGAGAGCCTAAGATGGTTTGAAACAGCATTGGCCACCCCATGCATGGCACTCACGGCCCCATCGGAGGAGCCGAAGTCGCTCATGAACACCACGGTCTTTCTCTCTTGCCAGGCGCTAGCCTGGACCAGGTCATCTCTTAATTTTGTTTTCATCATCTTTGTCCTTATTTTCGACCAGTTTTCTTAATTTGTACAGATACACCAACAAAAAACAGGAGACCAACAGAACAATAAGCCCAACTAGGGCGACTATCAGGGGATTTCCCTCGTAGATCAGGGCAAGCAAGACATAGCCGGAGAGCATTGATAAAAGAAGAATGAGCATGGTGATGACTAACGAGACATATTCCTTGCGCTTCATCCTTGTAAAAACTCCTCTACGGCTGAAGAGAACTCGCCATATGTCGTTGCATGCTTCAGCTGTGGGTGGCTCGCCAGTATCCCCTCAGGGGCCCTGAAAAGACAGCCGGCATCAGCCTCCTCTATCATGGAAAGGTCGTTATAGGAGTCTCCTGCAGCAAAGGTGCGGAAGTTCAAGCCCTTCAAGGCCTTGATAGCATGGAACTTGCCATCGCGGATACGAAGCGTATAATCTTCGATCATACCCTCGTCATCAATAACCAGCGAGTTGCACCAGAGAGTCGGCCAGGCGAGTTTCTTCATCAAAGGCTTGGCAAACTCGGTAAAGGTATCGCTGAGGATAAGCACCTGGGTCTGTGCCCTGAGAGCAGAGAGAAACTCAACAGCACCATCAAGGGGGTCTATCGTTGCAATGACAGCCTGGATATCGCTGAGGGTCAGCTTGTGCTTCCTAAGGATCTTCAGCCTACCCTTCATCAGCAGGTCGTAGTCCGATATGTCCCGAGTTGTCAGGCGCAACGCCTCTATCCCAGTCTTCTGGGCAACGTTGATCCAAATCTCGGGGACCAGCACCCCTTCCAAGTCAAGGCAGACAATATCCATCATGATAGTACTCCTATTGTAGTGATATGGAGAAAATTACCCCGTAAAGGGTATCAGAATCAAGGCCCCCAAATATGCAAAACTCTCAGAGAGGACCTCTATAGCACCCAAGACGTCACCGCTCACCCCTCCAATACGGTTGTTACTCATGCGCAGGAGAAAGCCTGTCATCAGAAGGGCGAACAGGGAGGCTGAGCATGCAGGGGCAAAAGAGGGCTTGGCAAAAAAGAAGAGCAGGGCGAGAAAGATAAGCATCTGCAGGATGGGGCCCACCATATGCTTTGCCCTACTTTTGCGCACTAAGGCCGAAGCTGTGCCCTCCCCCTCCCTGGCATAGGAGGAGATGCTCGTTGCTATGACCACCATCGTCCTGCCCAAGGCAGGGACAAATACCAGAAGAAGAGGATGCTCGAGCACCTCTGCTATTGCAAAGACCTGAAGCAGCAGGGTACAAACCAGAGTTATAAGAGCAAAAGCACCTACACTGGAATCACGCATGATGCGCAGTGTCGCCTCCTTGGTCCAGCCTCCTCCAAAACCATCGGCTACGTCGCACAAACCATCGAGGTGGAAGCCCCGTGTCAGGTATGCCCCAACGGCTACGACCAGAGAAGAGCGGACCAGAGCAGAGATGGGCAGATAGGAAATTGCAAGAGCGAAGAGCCCCAGGACCGATCCCACCAGGGGAAACCAGAACAGCGTGCTACTCTCATTGGAGCACTCCTCACCTGGAATAGGGAAACGGGAGAGGAGGCGAAACGCACTCGAAAAACTACTCAAAGGATCACACCCTTGAGTGCCAAGGGAAGGCCTGCAACCAGCAGTATGACATTCTTGGAAATGGAGGCAATATCCTGGTTCATCCATCCCGCTATATCGCGAAAGGCACGGCTCTCTGCATCGGCGGGGATGATGCCAAGCCCTGTTTCGTTGGTGACCAGGAGGATATCACAGGGAGGCTCCCTAAGGACGGCAATAAGCTTCTGTATCTCTTTGGCAGTATCTTTCTTGTAATGGAGGAGGTTCCCCAACCAGACAGTGAGGCAATCGACAACACAGACCTCCACTGAAGGGGGAAGTTCCTGTATCGCCTTAGCAAGATCCAGCGGTTCCTCTATTGTTATGAACCGGTCAGCGCGGTCCTTCTGATGCGCTGCTATCCGCTCCTTCATCTCACGGTCTATGGGCTCGGCTGTAGCAATATAAGCCCTGCTTGGAGTCCCTTCGGAAACATTGAGGGCGTAGTCCTGGGCATAGGAACTTTTGCCGCTGCGCCCACCTCCTATGATAAGGGTGGTCTGGCTTTTCAGCCTGGTTCGGATGCGAACTCCACTGGTTGTGGAGGAGACGGACCCCTTGGCCTCCCCTATGGGAGAAACTCGTGCTTTTGCCTTCTTCAGATCTATCGTTGCCATGGTTTGCTCACCTCTCTTTTTCCCATCATAGCATGGCTTTCTTGCAAGAGGGAGAGGGATGTAAGAAAGTCATGCTGATTGAACACTTCCAATGTCAGTACCCGCTCTTTACCATCACGGTCCTGCTCTACCAAGGAGGAGAGAAAGCTCTCAATGAGGGAGGGGTCTCCCACCCTCAGGCTCTGGTGATCCACCGAAGAACTATCAACGCCGTGAAGATGACAGACGCGGGTATTTGCAAGCAGGGAGGAGCAACTCTTTTGTGCATCATAGCCCATCATCCAGACATGGCCGATGTCTAAGGTGACGGCCAAGTTATGCTTATCAACGAGGCTTTGAACCAACTCAAAGGGGTAGCTCAAGGTCTCTGCACAGAACATCTGGCTATCGATAAGCGAGGATTCCAATAATCTGCTCACACTCTCATCGAGCGAAGCTATCCATGCAGGGATATCAAGTGAGGGTATAGGTCCATACTCATCTGGGCTCAGGTGCAGGATATACCCAAACGGGTCCAAAGCGCTTGTCAGCTCCAAGATCTTCAGATAGGTATCCAAAGTCCTTTGAAGCACTCTCTTATCCTGTGACCCTGGATAGACATCCAAGGGGAAGTGAACGGTATAGGTAAGCTCATGTTCCAAGGCAAGCTCCTGCAACTCCTTGATGACGGCTTTAGTGGGTAGGTTATTCTCTCCTTCGCTTTCGAACAGTACCAGTTCGATATCATCGACTAGAGGAGCGAGATAGCGGACGTTGGGAAGGATGTCATCAGGGAGTATATAGCTGGTTGTTCCTATTCTCATATGCCGATCCCCTTTTCCTTGAGCAAGGAGGTGCTGTCTGTCACCCCACCGCTTTCGAAGCTTGTCATCTCGGTGAGGATCCTGCTAGCCTGGCTTATGATAGGCCAGGCTGTAAGGGCGCCTGTCCCCTCGCCCAACTGCATCCCTAGGGATAACAGTGGCTTGGGAAGCTCAAGATAGGACAACAGCAAGTCGTGCCCTTCAAGGGCGGAGAGGTGGCAAGGGATGAGGTAATCTTTGCAATTGGGCTCCAAAGCACAACTGACCAGGGCAGCAGCTGTGGTGATGAAACCATCGAGGAGGATGGGCATGGACAGTGAAGCAGCCTCTATGATGCCCCCTACAATGGCCGCGATCTCAAAGCCTCCTAGGGAAGCGAGCACTTGCAAAGGATCGCGAGAGCGGTGCTTTAGGAGAGCCCGTTCAATGATGATACATTTATGCATTAAATCCTCATCGCTTAGGCCGCTGCCCCTACCGGTGACTTTCTTTACATGCAAGCCTGTGAGGGCACTGGCAATAGCGCTGGCACTTGTGGTATTGCCCACACCCATCTCGCCAAAGGCGATTGAATCAAATCCGGCATGTTTTCTCTTCCGGACGAGGGCCCTTCCTATCTCCATGGCAGCAAAGCACTGCTCTTTTCCCATAGCCTTTGCATGGAGGAAGTTCTCAGTACCAAAGCCCAAGGAGTGGTCTGCAACTCCATCAGAGGGAGAGAACCTGAACTTCACTCCCATATCAATAACCGTGAAGTCCACCGCGTGGCAACGGGCAAAAAGACCACACGCCCCTCCTCCCTTTGCAAAGTTCATACACTGCTGTGCGGTTATCTCCTGGGGACTATGGGTTACCCCTTCAGCAACTATGCCATGGTCTCCTGCAAACAGCAGGAGGGCAAGCCTAGAGAGAGGTCTCGGGGTGATGAGGGCGATCCTGATGGCAAGGCAGGCCATATCCCCCAAACTTCCTGGTGGCATCGCCTTGGTAAGCAAAATCTCTTCCAAATCACCTATTCTACTCTTGTCTACTGGTTGTACTGTCATTGACCTATTGTAGGGATTAATTAACTGGCATGACAAGTGCAAACACACTACAATATTGAACATGCATCAAGCACTCTATCTTTTCCTTGATTTTCTTACAGGTATGGTAATCGCGGTCATGGTGGTGGCCAATACCCTCTTGGGTGTTGAAGTGACCATGGGCGTCTCGCTCATCGTCAACCATATCATTGGCCTGGTTGTCCTCTCCCTTCTGCTGTGGGTGGGAAAAAACAACAGGAACATCAATGCCAAACGCACCAGTGCCCCTCCCTACCTCTGGTTCAACGGGGTATTCGGCCTGATAATTCTCAACTGCAACTACTACACCATAATCAATATAGGCGCTTCGCTTGCAATGGCGAGCACAGTCTTTGGCCAGAGTTTCTTTTCGGTGATATTCGACCTCACCGGCTTCTTGGGCATGAAGCGACGCAAGCTCAGTGCCAAAAAGATTGTAAGCCTTGGCATCAGCGGCTTCGGCATAGTCATCATGGCACTCGGAGGCGAGGGGGAGTTTGTCTTTGGATTCATCATGCTGGGCTTCTTGGCAGGGGCCCTGACCATGACGCAGATGGTGCTCAACAGCACCTTTGCCAGCTATAAGGGCTCGGTCTTCGCTGCAAGGCACAACTTCCTCACCGGTCTGGTGGCTGGGTTGCTCTTCTACCTGATCACCGATGCGAAGGCTACGGTGGCTGGCTTCAGCGCCCTACCCTCAGTATCCCCTCTTCTGATATTCAGTGGTGGTATCTTAGCTATCTTCGTGGTGGTCTCCACTTCATATGTCATCATCAAGGTTCCGGCGATCTACTCGGCTCTGTTGTTATCTTCGGCTCAAATTCTGATGAGCCTGGCCATAGATGCCCTGTTCTTCGATGCTTTCTCGACCCCTCTTTTGGTGGGGGCAATCCTGATGCTGGTAGGTATGGGCGGGAACCTGCTTGCTGACAAGACGAAAGCTACTCCTCTCTGATCCTATACACACTCTCCGTTTCCTGGACAAAGCCCTCTCTTTCCAACTGTTCGAGGGAGTTGAGTATGCGCTCATCCTCAAAATGGGAAAGAAGGTCATAGATTGCCAAAAGGTGTTTTGAGCCGGTGTCGGTCAACAGGTGGATCAGCTGTCCCCGTATCTGGCGATTGGAGTTCTCGAACTTCTTCTGCTTGGTATAGTGGGCACTGCGCTTGTTGGCGTTAGGAAAAAGAGCCTTGAGCAGGACCCCATAGTCCATCAGGGCGTAGTACCACCTCTTCATATCCTCGTTGATGAGAGAGAGTTCGTGAAGCAGTGCTTCAAGCTCCTTGTCCTTTACCTCCTCCTCTTCAGGATAAAAGCAGGTAAGCAGGACACGACGGATATTCGTCTCAAGATAGACAGACTTCTCTCCAAAACAAAAGCTGCGGATGGCGGCGCTTGTGGCCTTGCCTACCCCTGGAAGCGACTCGATGAGCTCTCTCTCATTGGGAATGGTCCACCCCCACTCTTCAGTCATCCTGGCGCTCCGGCGCAGGTTGAGAGCCCGCCTGTTGTACCCAAGGCCCTTCCATACGGAGAGCAGAGCCTCAGTTGAGGCCTCGGCCAGGGAGGAGAAGGAGGGCCATTCTGATAGGAAGGTCTCGTACTTCGGCACCACCCTACTCGTCTGCGTCTGCTGGAGCATAACCTCAGAGACAAGGATGGGATAAGGCTCGCTTGTCTCCCTCCAGGCGAAAGGCCTTCCATGCTCGGAATAAAAGGAGAGTATCAACTCTTTGAAAGCGAGGAGTCCTTCTGGGTTGTGGGAAAACGTGTTGTTGACGTAGTGTTGGGCATCCTCTTCTGCAAGATGGGGAAAGCTATTCATTTTTTCTCGCCGAAGTTCTCTGGCATGATGAAATCACCTTTATGGTAGGTACTGCTCGCCTCTTTCTCTTCAGCTTGGTCCCTGCTCTGCTCGGAAGGGGCTTGCCCCCGCTTGAGCTTATCCTGCTTGCGCAGATAGCGCGCAAGGGCATTTTGTTTTTCGCTTTCGCGCTGGTAGCTCTTGCCACTGCTGATGAGGATGGCAATGGGCCTTAGGGATTTGACATTGGCACAGAGGATCTGCAACACACTGGTGATGGGTACTGAGAGGAACATCCCTGGGATTCCCCAGATATATCCCCATAGGGTAAGGGAGACTAGGATGACAAACGGTGAAAGGTTGAGCTGTCCGCCCTGAAGCTTGGGATCGATGATGTTGCCCAGTATGGTCTGGATGCTGATGGTCATGATGCCGACATAGATTACATTTGACCAGTTAGGGGCAAATTGGATAAGCGCCATCAGGATGGTGAGGGTGGTTATGATCAGAGACCCAATGGAAGGGATGAAGTTGAAGATAAAGGCAAGCACTCCCCAGAGGATGGGAAGATCGAGTCCGGTTACCAGGGCAGTGAGGTAGAACATGACTCCGGTCATTGCGCTGATGACACCCTTGAGCAGCAGATACTTGGAAACCTGGCGTGTGATACGTTCAAAAAGTACCGCTACCTTCAGGCCTTTGCTCCTAGGTACTGCAGCCAACAGCTTGGGGATGGCACTCTGCCTCTCCAGGAGGAGGAACAGGAAGAAAATGAAGACTAGCATTGCTAGCTTGGTTATGGAAAGGAACTTGTTCGATATGCTGGTAAGGCTGGTAATGGCAAGGTTTGACCAGTTGAAGGGCAGGAGCGACAGGAACGAGGTTCCAGTAGGCAGTTCAATAAACTGTGATATCTTGCTGGAGAGCAGACGGTCCAAGGAGACTACCTTGTCAGCATAGAAGGGTATGAGCCTGACTAAGGTATCGATGGTCATGATGACAAACCACCCTGCTGCAACAAAGATAAAAAGCAGCAATACCATGACCAAGGTCACTGAAATGATTCTGGGGATGTGCAGCTTGTCGAGTCGGCGTACCAGCGGACTGAAGATGAGAAAACAGAAAAATGACAGGATAAGGGGAATGGTGACATCCTTCGATAGCTTGAGTACGGCAAGAATGGCAAGGGTTACAAGAATTCCTAGGAAAATCTGAATGTATCGGTTGTTTGCCTGGGGTGTATCTGTCATAAAACAACTATAGACCAGCTTGGAAAAAGCTTCAATATCTGATATGACTCTATAGTATGGATCAAAAGAGTAATTTGGACAGGATTCAGATAGTACTGGTTGGCACTCAAGATGGTGCCAATGTCGGTTCTGTCTGCCGTGCCATGAAGACCATGGGCATTACACGGTTGGTTTTGGTTGGTGATAGAGAATACGACGAAAATCGTGTGCGAACCCTTGCCCTGCATGCCAGGGATGTCTGGGAGAGTGCAATACGGTATGAGTCCCTATCAGAGGCTCTTGCTACAAGTGTGCTCACTGTCGCCTCTACACGTCGCCAGGGAAAATTCAGAAAAGACAGTGTGCTGAACCCTCAACAGCTGGCCACTCGAGTACAGAAAACAGGAGAAGGGCTTGTCTCCATTGTATTCGGCCGTGAGTCCGATGGGCTAACTGACGAGGAGGTTGCCCAGTGTGCAGCGGTGGTGAGCATCCCAACCAGTGATGATTTCCCCTCCCTGAATCTCTCCCAAGCTGTGCAGATCATCACCTTCACGCTTTTTGACACGATCAAGACCTGGGCGGTGGAGGCTGTCCCTGTTGAGCAGGCAAGGTGTGAACAGGTCGCTGCCAATGCAACAACAGCTATGGACGGGATCGGCTACTTCAAGCAGGCTCATGAGAAGCTATGGACCTACCGATTCCTCAGGGATGTATTTGTCCGAGCATCCCTTTCTGAAAGTGAAGTTCAGAAAATGGAAAAGGTCTTTGTGAAAATGAGCAAGATCAAGGCCCACAAGGAACCCAAGGACGATGTATAAATCATTCTTTGATCCCCTTCCCCGTGTAGTTGCCCATAGGGGGGACAGCGCCAACTTCCCAGAAAACACCCTTGAGGCCTTCCTAAGTGCCTATAGGATGGGTGTCGATGTGATCGAGACCGATGTCCACCTCAGTAAGGATGGATTTTTAGTCATCTGGCATGACGAAACCCTTGACCGCAACACCAACGGAACAGGAAGAATTGAAGAGCATACCCTAGAAGAGTTAAAAAGCTACGATGCGGGCTATACCTTCACCACCGATGGAGGGGCGACCTTCCCCTTCCGAGGCAAGGGTGTAGAGCTGTGCACCTTGGACGAGGCGCTCAAAGCCTGTCCAGCACAACGCTTCAATGTGGATCTGAAAACCAAGGGCGAGCCTATCGTCGATGCATTCATCAAGGTGCTCAATCAGAACCAAGCAAAGAAAAGGGTTCTGGGAGCCTCCTTCCACCTTATGAACCTCAGCCTCCTACGCAAAAAGGAGCCAAGGATCACCACCAGCATCACCACAGTCGAGGTCATACGCTATCTCATCCTGCACAAGACGAAAACTCTGCCCAAGCGTCTTCACAAGACGCGACAGATAATCTTTCAAGTCCCGCCGAGGCAGGGACGCCTTGTGGTTATCACTCCTTCATTTGTCCGAGCTATGCATGAGCGCAATGCGATTATCCAAGTCTGGACCATAAACGACCGGAGTGAGATGGAACGCCTTTACAAGATGGGGGTGGACTCTGTCATGACCGACAGACCGGCCATTGCAATGGAAGTGGTACAAGAGTTGGGGCTATGAATCCCTGAACAATATCCCAAAGGGAATATACGAAAGTAGTTTTCTTTAAACTATCCGGCTACCTATGACAAACGGATCCAAAAGGATCCGTTTGTCACCTCTAGTGGGTGTGAATAGCTACCCTGAGACAACGATCAGTGAACCATCCTCTTCACGTCAAGGTTCTCACCTTCAATGTCCTTGAAATAGTTGTACGTACTGACTTTCAGCTCTCCACAGGCCTTCTCGTCACAGACGATAATTGCCTTGGGATGGAGCTGCAGGGCACTGCAGGTCCAGCGGTGGGTTACGCCCCCCTCTACAGCAGCCTCCAGGGCAACTGCCTTGTTGTGTCCGTTCACCAGGATAACCACCTCACGGCTGTCTGTTATGGTCTTGATCCCGACAGTCAGGGCTGTGGATGGGACCTTGTTGATATCATTGTCAAAGAAGCGGCTGTTCATGACCTTTGTGTCGTAGGTGAGGCTCTTAATCCGGGTCTTGCTGCTCAGGCTGGAAAAGGGTTCATTAAAGGCTATGTGCCCGTCAGCTCCTATCCCACCCAAAAAGAGATCGATACCGCCATAGGAAGCGATTGCTGCCTCATAGGCTTCACACTCAGCTTCAAGGTCCTTTGCCATGCCATCGAGCATATGTGCATTCTCTGCTTGTATGTCAATGTGGCTAAAGAAATTATTCCACATAAAGGTGTAGTAGCTCTGCTCGTGATCCCGCTCGAGGCCCACGTACTCATCCATATTGAAAGTAATCACATGCTCAAAGGAGATATATCCTTCCTTAGTAAGCCTGATAAGCTCTGCATACGTACCCAAGGGTGACGATCCTGTTGGGAGCCCAAGAACAAAGGGGTTAGCCTTTGTAGGTTTGTGTGCCCTAATCTTATTGGCAATATGCCTTGCGGCCCAAAGGGACAGATTTTCATAATCGTCTTGAATAATTACTCGCATTACGTATCTCCTATGTAGGCTAAGCATAGCCAAAATTGCCATGCTATACAATCTCTAGTTTCACCCTACCCGTTCGATGATCCCTCCGCATATGATGACCGCCCCATCATAAAGGACCAGCGACTGTCCAAGGGTGGCTGCCTGTATTTCAGAATCAAAGATAGCCGTTACTGTACCATCCTCGTTCTGGTGCGCCCTAGCAGGCGCTGGAGCGCCTGTAGAGCGTATCTTGGCCTGCACTGCAACTTCACCTACAAGATGATCACTAAGGCCCCAGACAAGATTGCCTGCTGTTACCGATTTATGGTAGGTATGTTCGACAAACCCTACAACCACCTCATTGGTATCGGCTTTGAGAGCGAGGACATACAGTGGCTTCTCAGCCGCAAGGCCCAGGCCCTTTCGCTGTCCTATGGTGTAGTGCCAGATACCCTCATGTTTTCCAAGCACATTGCCATCGAGGTC
>CAYSIH010000017.1:0-8594 GCA_964431005.1 uncultured Sphaerochaeta sp.
AAATGTAAGAAGGGGCAGCCTTGAAGGTTGCTCTTTTTTTTCGCTATACTACCCATAAGGAAACAAAGAGAAATGATTAGCGCTTCAAACATAGGACTTTCGTATGGAACTCAGGTTCTGTTTAAGGAAGTAAACATAAAATTTAATCCCGGCAACTGCTACGGCATCATTGGAGCTAATGGTGCCGGTAAGTCTACGTTCCTAAAGATTCTTTCCGGTGAGATAGAACCCGATACCGGGGACGTGATCATAACTCCAGGCGAACGTATGGCTGTCCTTAGGCAGGATCACTTTGCCTTTAACGACTATACCGTACTTGAGACTGTCATCATGGGGTATGAACAGCTGTATACCATCATGAAGGAACGGGATCTCATCTACGCCAAGGAAGACTTTACTGAAGAGGACGGTCTTCGTGCTGCGGAACTGGAAGGTGACTTTGCCGACATGGGAGGTTGGGAAGCTGAAGCCCAAGCGGCTCAGATGCTCGATGGCCTTGGTATTGCCACTGAACTGCAGGAGAAGAAGATGCATGATGTTGAAGACAACATCAAGGTGCGTGTCCTCTTGGCTCAGGCTCTGTTTGGTAACCCCGATATCCTTCTTTTGGACGAACCTACCAACCACTTGGACCTCGAGTCCATCCACTGGCTGGAAGAGTTTCTGGCAAACTTTGACAATACCGTCATAGTTGTAAGCCATGACCGTCACTTTCTCAACACCGTCTGTACCCATATCGCCGATATTGATTTCGGTAAGATCCAGCTCTTTGTAGGAAACTATGACTTCTGGTACCTATCCAGCCAACTTGCTGGAAAACAGATGAAGGACGATAAGAAGCGCAGGGAAGAAAAGATTGCCGAACTTAAGGAGTTTATCCAACGGTTCTCCTCAAATGCTTCGAAAGCCAGACAGGCTACCAGTAGGAAAAAACTCATCGACAAGCTTACCATTGACGATATCAAGCCCTCCTTGAGACGTTTTCCCTATATCGCCTTCAAGCCTCTTCGTGAGCCTGGAAAGAATATTCTTGAGGTTAAGAACCTTACCAAGGTTGTTGACGGAGTCAAGGTGTTGGACAATTACTCCCTGGTGCTCAACAATGGGGATAAGGTAGCCTTTGTTGGCCCTGATCACTTTGCCAAGACCCTCCTGTTTGACATCCTAGCAGGAAGAATCGAACCAGATGAAGGGACCTATACCTGGGGTGTGACAACGAGCCTCTCCTATTTCCCCAAGAACAACAGCCATCTGTTTGCCGATCATATTCCCATCACCGACTGGCTTCGCGAGTATAGTGAGGAGAAGGATGATACCTATATTCGCTCGTTTTTGGGCAGAATGCTGTTCAGTGGTGATGAAGCACTGAAGGACTGTACAGTCCTTTCAGGTGGCGAGAAGGTGAGGTGCCTACTTTCACGCATGATGTTGGAGCAGTCTAATGTCCTGATGTTTGACGAACCCACCAGCCACCTTGACCTTGAGGCTATCAGCGCTTTGAACGACGGACTCATCGAATTCAAGGGCGTCTTGCTGTTCAACAGCCATGACCATCAGTTTGTTGATACCATCGCCAACCGAATTATCGAATTTACTCCTAAGGGAGTAATTGACAGGGTGATGAAGTTCGAGGAGTATTATAAGGATCCGACTATCAAGGCACTTCGTAACGAACTGTATGCTGATTCACACCATACAGTAGCCCTTTAGGAGGCACTATGCTCATTGCTGTAGACATTGGAAACTCGCATACCGTAATAGCTGTCCATGACGATGAAAAATGGGTGGATTCGTTTAGGATCTATAGCGATTTAAAAAAAACCAGTGATGAGTATTTTGTTGTCTTAGAGAGTTTGTTGACCCATGCTGGCATCAGTAAACAGGATATCAACCGATCTGTCATCAGTTCGGTTGTTCCTAATCTTTCCCGCTCTGTCCAGAAAAACATCATCCGACTTTTTGATGTCCAGCCCCTGATGGTGGACAGGTTTGTCAAAACAGGGCTCAAAAGTGAGACTATTCCGGTAGAACTGGGATCTGACCTGCTTTGCAACCTTGCCCAAGCTCATCATATGCATCCTCACTCTCCGGTGATGGTAGTCGATTTTGGTACAGCTTTGACCTTCAGTACTGTAGGATCCGATGGCTCTGTGCTTGGAGCTTCCATAGCCCCAGGGCTTGTCACGGCGGTAAACGCCCTCTATGGAAACACAGCCCAGCTTCCCCAAGTAGAATTGAGGATTCCTGAAATGGTCATTGGCAGAAATAGCCAGGATTCCATACGCAGCGGCATCATGTTCGGCTATGCAGGGATGGTCACCTCGCTCATAGAGCGAAGCGAACAGGAACTTGGCCAAGAACTCTTTGTGATAGCTACAGGGGGCTTGAGCACTACCATAGCCCCCCTGATAGGGCGCATCAACCAAGTCTCGCCCATGCACACCCTTGAAGGGCTTAGGCTCATCGCCAATTTGAACTAGAAAGTAAAAAGTCCCATCTTCATTATTTGGATATCCACCCCCTCACGCGTGCGTGCGGTTATGTTCATGTCCTTTGAACCTACCATGAAATCGACATGCATCAATGATGTGTTGCAACCCGCATCGTTAAGGCTCTCTTCTGAAGTCAGTTGCGACCCATGTGCCAAGCAAGTGGGGTAGCCATCACCTAAAGCGATGTGACATGAAGCGTTTTCATCTATCAGTATTGAATCAAAGACAAGTCCGCTTTGGGCGATGGGACTGGACTCATCGACCAAGGCACACTCTCCAATGCGTCGGGTTCCCTCATCAATAGCAAAGAATGTATCCATAATCTCTTTGCCAACCTTTGCCGAATAGTCTGTAACCTTTCCATCCTTGAAAACCAGACGAACTTCTTCTGTCCTGCTATTAAGCACTGAAACAGGTCGAGTAGTGGTGATGTACCCATTGGCACGCATCCTGTCAGGGGTGGTGAAAATCTCTTCAGTGGGAAGGTTGGGGAAGAAGGTGGTGCCGTCAGGTAGTGTCCCCCCTCCACCTAGAAAGCGTGCCTCTTCAGTAAAGCCAATGGTGAAGTCCGTTACCGGGCTTTTGAAGTGTAGGCTGTCTATATGCATCTCATCGAGTCTTGTCCGTCTCTTTTCCAGCATCAGGGAGTGCTCGTCCCATGCTGCAAAAGGGTCTGCATGATCGAGACGCAGGATGGGTTTCAATACCTCCATCAAATCTGCAGTGGTAGCATGTTCCCCTAGCACCTGGCGTGCCCAAAGAGGGGCTGGGGCCACAACCACACACCAGGGCAGTTCGTGTCTCATGGTCTTTTTCAGCCTTGTAGATGAAAACTCCCGCTTTGCTGTGCCATAGATCTGGTTGTTTTCCTGGTGAAAGGGAGCGTGATCCAGACGGTCTTCAGTACTGTCTATGCGGATATAAGACCAACCTTCAGCACACATCTCATAGTCTAGGGCCCGGATGAAGGAGGGAGTGTGTTTCAATTGCTCTGCATTTTGGGTATCCAAGCGTGTAGCGAGGACATCAAGGTCATCGAGAAGCACCTGCACATAGCGTGCCCCATGCCTATATGCTGACTTGGAGAGGGCTCTGGCAAAATAGTAGGTGCCCGGTCCTGTCATGATCGCTACGCTTGTATTCTTTTTGAGATTTATCCCTTTTTGAATAACCAGATCCGCATACGTTTCCAGTAATGCTTGCTTCATTGTTAGCTCCTATAGCTCAAATATGCCTTCGCTCATAAGTGAAATGGTATTTCCTTTGTCATCGGAAGCTTGAATCGACAGGGTATCACTTCCTATGGGGATGCCCAGGCGCACAAGTGAACGTGCCAAGTGTGAGGCGTCGATATCTTCGTCAGTACCCTGCTCGGTAAGGGTGCTCAAGTTGAAGCCTCCTAATACTAGACTGGTGGTGATCTCTTCATTGAAGTGGGGATGGAGTGCCTGACTTAGGTATCGGCTCTCGATAGTGTCATTGTCAGCCAAGGAGATGCCCGAGACAACACTAGCTCCCTCATCGACTGCAAAGAAGGCATCCAGCGCATCTTTTCCCTGATCAGCGTCGTAAGAGACGACCTTTCCCTTTTCCATTGTAAAGGTGGCACGTTTTACCACTTTACCCAACAGGAGAAAGGGTCTTGTTGCCGTAACAGTCCCTTTAGTGGTGCGCATATCAAGTGAAGTATGGACATGTTGCATAGGAAGGTTGGGTAAGAAGGTTCGTCCGCTTGAGACAGAGGAGCTGCCTCCTGTCCATGTGGTCTTGTCGGCAGTGATAGCATCAAAAGAATAACCTTCTCCTTTGAGAATAAGCTTTAGCTTACCTGCCTTATTGAGCACCTGCTTGCGATACTGCAAGAGATTAGCCTGGTCAAGCCAGAATTTCAGGCCGTGGTCATCTTCAAGCCTGTAGATTTTAGTAAAAAGGGACCACATATCTTGCTCAGAGGCAGCTTTTCCTAGAATCTGCATAGCCCAAAGAGGACCTGGCAAGGGAATATTCGCCCAAGGTACTGCAATACGCCGATCCAAAAATACAGGATCACTGAGCAGGCCATAGCTACCCAACTTGATCACCTCTTCTGAAAGGGAGGTGACATCCTCGTCTGTAACGTAGGGACAACTATCCAAGTCCAGGAGATGGCACATCACGTATCCGGTTATAGGAGGTCTCTTGATCCTATGCTCAACAGGGTCGAACTCTACCACTTGTGCTATTTTCCCATGGTTTGTCTCTACAATATTAACAGTCTGCATGGTAGATTCGCATGCCTGCGTAGCCAGCAATCTGGCAAAAGCCATCGTGCTGTTTTCTGTATTTATGGAGAGGGAATCGCCTCTTTGTAATTTCAGTTGTACTTCTATGATAAGACGGGCATACCGTCTGAGTATTTCTTGCATCGTTCCTCCGATTAACCAGTATAGCAAACAAAATGGCATTTGACAGTAGAACTGCAAAAAGAAGTATGAAGATTGTTATGTAGCTGGATAAGGTTTTAGAACAGTGAAATCCTTTTGATCTGTCAATATGGTACTCTAACTCTAGATTTGTTGCTTTCTTGTATAAAGGTTTGCTTGTAAGCTTTAAAAAACGCTCAAAGCATACTTATTGGCCGTTAATATTATTTTAGAGAAAAGATTGACAAATCCATATTCGTCTCCTATCATTAATGAAACCGGTTACATAAGGAGAAAAACATGAAAATGAAAAAAACCGTTATCATGCTCGTGATCTTTTTACTTGCTGTTAGCTTTATCAGTGCAGCTGGAACAAAAGAAAAAGAACAGGACTCAAAAGAGGTCACACTGACCATTTACGCCCGTGCTTATACCTTTGCGCAAGATGCCCCTTGGGAAATTGCGAAGGCTGAGCTTCAAAGAAGACACCCAGATGTAAAATTCACTTTTATTGAAGAGGGATTCGGATGGGCTGACATGCGAACGAAGTTCCTTACCGCATCTGCTGGTGGGACACCCCCGGACGTCATGATGAGTGATATCATCTGGCTCGGTGAGTTTGTCGAAAATGACCTTATTATCGATGTGACTGACCGTGCACAGTCTTGGGACGAATGGAGCGATGTTGTTGAAACATACAAAAATGCAACGAAGTGGAACAACAAGGTGTACGGTACTTGGATCAACACAGATGTTCGCGTACTTGTCTACAACAAGGATCTTTTCAGAGCCAATGGACTTGATCCTGACAAGCCACCCAAAACTTGGGATGAACTTACCCGTATGTCCAAACAGCTTACCAAAGCACCTGAATACTATGGGTTTGGCTTCCCTGCCACGTTGGAAGATGAAGGGGTGATGAAATTCTTTGCTAACCTCTTCAGCATTGGTGGGACTATCCTTAATGAGGATAACACCAAGGCAACGTTCAACTCTGCCAAAGGCGTGGAGGCTTTGGAAGCCCTCACTAACTTGGTCAGAGACGGCTCAACTCCTACCAGTATTGTAAGTGGTAAGGCAAGTGACATTGACAATGGTGTATTCCAAGGCAAGTTTGCCATGGCAACGATGACCAAATCCTATGGCCTGGCTACGAATCTTATACCTGGGATGAATGCTGAGATCTATAAGGATAAGTTTGGTGTCGCACCCATTCCTCATGCACCTAACGGCAAACCCTCAACGATGGCAGGTGGATATCTGCTTACCATCCCTACAGGGTCTAAGAACAAGGATTATGCATGGGAACTGATTACTCTCGCAGCAGGAGCAGAAGCACAGTTTGCATATACTTCAGCACGTGGATATGTGCCTACCTTTAACTCTCTTATGGAAAAAGGCGAAGAATACGCAGATGTCGATCCGTATTTCTCAGTGATTCTTGACCAGCTTCCATCAGCTAATTTCAGACCCTCCATTCCTGAATGGACTGAAATCTCAGCTGAAATCCAAAATGCCCTGCAGGCATGTGTCCTTGGACGCATGACAGCCAAGGAAGCACTTGATTTTGCTGCTGTTAACGTCAATCAGATTCTTGCTCAATAACATTTAAGTTTCACATCCTTCCACCAATTGGTGGAAGGATACCATTATAATAGGTTGGATTTTCAATGATAATTAAAAATAAGAAAACTAGAGAAACAATAAGAGGGTATTTGTTTATTACACCCATCGCATTGCTCCTTCTCGCTTTTTCATTGTACCCGCTACTGAGGACAGTTTATCTAAGTTTTTTTGATATTAAGCTGGCCTCCATCAATAAGATGAACTTTGTGGGTTTGAAGAATTACCGGATATTCTTTACTCGTAATTCACCGAATTTCTTTACACAGATTCTTCCTGCGACCTTTTTTTATGTCTTTGGTTCTGTTGCAGGGCAAATTGGCTTTGGTTTTATTGTAGCTCTTCTGGTTCATCAGAAATTTGTCAAAGGGCGAGAGATTTTTAGAGGTATAATCATTCTACCTTGGGTTGTGAGTGGAATCATCATTGCCATCTCATGGAGATTTATGTATGAACCTCGTCTTGGGGTTCTGAATTACGTCCTGACACTTATGGGCAATACCTCGCCACCAACATGGCTAAACGACGAAAAGCTTGTCATGGGGTGCTTGATAGTTGCTAATATTTGGCATGGAATGGCTTTCAGCTTTATCATCCAGACCTCAGGGTTGCATAGTATCCCCGAACAGTTGATGGAAGCTGCAATGGTTGATGGAGCCAACGGCTTTCAACGATTGCGTTATATTACAGCTCCCTTGATGCGTCCTTTTATCGTGCTCAATGTCATCCTCACAAGCATGGCCACTGTCAACTCATTTGATTTGATCTATGCAATGACCAATGGCGGACCTTTGTTTAAGACTGAGGTTATCGCAGTTAACATGTATCACAGGGCTTTTGATTTTGGCAAGCTGGGCGAAGGGGCTGCCGTAGCGACTATCATCTTGTTGCTTAACCTTGTACTTACATTTTTTTATCTCAACATGAACAAGAAGAAAGAGGATTACACCCTATGAACAACGATAAACGGTTAGGAATAAAGATTATAACATATTCGCTGATTATATTTTGGATTCTCTTTACCATTGCACCTCTGTATTGGTTACTTAGCAGTACATTCAAACATAGTTCTGAAGCGATAGGGTATCCTCCAACACTTTTTCCCAAAAAAGTAACATTTGAAAACTTTAAGATTCTATTCACTGCCTCACGATTTGACTTCAGCTCCTATACAAACAGTATGATCATAGGACTTGGGTCAATGGCGATAAGTATTGGGGTTGCGGTGTTTGCAGGTTACGGACTTTCTCGGATAAAGTTTAAAGGAAAAGATATTGTGATGACCTCCATCCTTCTTTTCCAGATGGTTCCTGTGCTTGCAACGCTTATTCCCCTTTACCAGGTATTTGCAAAGTTTGGGCTGTATAACACCCATGTGGGTTTGATGCTGATTTATGCCTCGCAAACTGCACCAATGAATACATGGCTTCTAAAAGGTTATTTTGACACTATTCCTTATTCCATTGAAGAAGCCGCACAAATTGATGGGCTTAGCAGGACCCGAACCCTCTTGCAGATTGCAATTCCTATAGCGGCACCCGGTCTCTCTGCGTCAGCCATATTTGCCTTTTTCAGAGCATGGAATGAGTACATCATCGCTATGACCATGACCAGTACTGTCAGACCCTATACGGTAGAGTTGTATCGGTTCATCGGAGAGCAGGGTGATGTCGACTGGAGCCTATTGGGAACTGCTGCTTTTATAGCGATTCTTCCCATATTCTTATTGTTCTCATTTTTCCAGAAATATTTCATCATCGGTATGTCCGGTGGTGCGATCAAAGAATAAATCTGCAAAGAAAATACTATTAAATGGAGTACCCATGGATTTATCTACTATTATAAAAAAAGCTGATTCTCTTACGGTTGCCGTTATCGGTGATGTCTGCCTTGATCTGTATTATCATAGTCACCAGAGCTCTGAACTATCAGTCGAAACAGGGCTCCCTGTTCACCACGTATCCTCATATGCATCTTCACCTGGAGGTGCTGCTCAAGTGGCTGCGTTGTGCAAAGACTTGGGTATCGGACAAGTGGACCTGTTTGGGGTCATTGGAAACGATGTGTTCGGAAGGGA
>CAYSIH010000017.1:8694-15372 GCA_964431005.1 uncultured Sphaerochaeta sp.
GACTATACCTATAACTATGATTTGGCTCAGGACTTGAGACGAGCTGTCTATTATAAAGAGACTGAAATAGAAATCATCAATACGGACCTGCTCTATTTTAGGAAAAAGAGCTTCCCCAAGTATGCGATTTTTGATTTGGATGGGACCATCTCCTCTTTAAGGGAGGGATGGGAGGTTGTCATGAGGGAATCGATGCTGGAATTCATAGCTGGACCCACATACCTTACGTTACATGTGGATGAGTTGCGCCTTCTCAACGAAAAGATTGAGATTCTGATAAAGAAGACCACAGGTGTACAGACCATCATCCAGATGGTGGAGATGTGTCATCTCATCACTGATTTTGGGTATGTGAAGGCTGAAGATATGCTTACACCCCAGGAGTATAAGGAATTATACGCCAATAAGATTCGTGCTGTGGTAAAACGAAAAATAGGAAGATTCAGTTCAGGAGCGCTCCAGCTTGAGGATTTCACGATGAAGGGTGCTTTGCCTTTTGTCCAGAATTTACGCGATAAGGGAGTTACTGTCTATCTGGCCAGTGGTACCGACCAGACTGACGTGATGCATGAACTTGAACAGTTCGGCTATAGCCATCTGTTCAATGGAGGAATCTTCGGTTCTGTAGGTGATACTGAAAATGATCCGAAGAAACTAGTGATGCAGACTATCAGAAAGCGAATCCTAAAAGAGGGTGGGGTGCTGGAAAGAGGCGATTGTGTAGTCTTCGGTGATGGTCCTGTTGAGATTCGTGAAGGCCGCAATCAGGATTTTGTCACTATCGGCCTCGTAAGTGATGAAAAACAGCGATACGGTTTGAATCTTGCCAAACGAGAAAGACTCATTCTTGCCGGAGCAGACTTTCTGATTCCTGACTACTCTTGGGCTGCTGAGTTGCATACGGTACTGGGTTGGGAGTAAAACAATGAAACAAGGTGAATTTGATAGAGACAAGATGATTTTCACTCCCCTTTCCGAGAGAAGAAATCTCATTGAGATTGAACAATCCTATGTTGGTGAAAAAGAGTGTGCATCTATACCAATTCCTGAACAGCTGCAAAAGAAGGCGAGCATGATAGCGAAGCAAATCATGCGAGCAAAAACTGCCAATGCTTCTGTAATGTGTACATTTGGGGCTCATACCATCAAGAACGGACTGGGACCTCTTCTGGCAAACTTTATAGAGCGGGATTGGTTCACACACTTAGCGACCAATGGTGCGGGCATAATCCATGACTGGGAGTTTGCCTACCAAGGCTCTAGCAGTGAAGATGTGAGGGAGAATGTTAAGCTCGGACAGTTTGGCACCTGGGAAGAGACTGGCACCTATCTGAACCTCGCCCTGATAGTCGGTGCGTATGAGGGTAGGGGGTATGGTGAGGCTATTGGATCCATGATCCAAGGTGAGGGGCTCCATATCCCCCAAGTTTCTGATTTGCTTGAGGTCATCAACAATCATGAGCATCTGTGGAAACGATCTGCTGCGATAGATCTGTTAGAGACCATGCAGCATTTTTCCATCCCCTCAGGGTTTCTGCCCATAGCTCATAAGGATCCTCTTTTTAGTGTTCAATTAGCTGCTTTTACCAAAAATGTTCCATTTACTGGGCATCCTATGTTTGGGCACGATATTATTTACACCCATAAGATGAACAAGGGATCTAGTATAGGACGTACTGCTGAAAAGGATTTCCTTAGGTTTATCGATAGTGTGAGCCGTTTGGAGGGTGGGGTGTACCTATCTATCGGTTCTGCGGTAATGTCACCTATGATTTTTGAAAAAGCTTTGTCTATGGCAAGGAATGTTGCACAGCAGGAGGGTAGGGACATCACCGACTGTACTATCGTTGTAGTTGATATCATGGAAGATACTTGGGACTGGAGTTCGGGCGAACCTCCTAAAGACAATCCAGCCTATTATCAGCGTTTTATGAAAACCTTCAACCGTATGGGGTGCAACACTTCATATGTATGTGCCGACAACAGGCTTTTCTTATGCGCTTTGCACCAAGCTTTGAAAAAAATTGGGTTAGAACAATGATTGAAATTAAGAAGCATACTACAAGCAACACAACATCTTCCGAAAATTGGTTTATAGGAGTAGATATTGGGGGAACTAAAACTGCTGTTTCAATAGGCGGATGTGATGGGACTATCAAGCATAAGATAAAGTTTTCCACCAAGTCATCCCCTATGGATGTGATAGAGGACATCAAAGCGGCCATAACCAAATGCCTGCAAGTATGTCCCTGTACCATCTCAGCGATAGGCATTAGTTGTGGGGGGCCATTGGACGTCAAACAGGGTTTGATCCAAGCTCCTCCCAATTTGCCCAACTGGATAGATATTCCTATTGTTTCCCTCTTGCACCAAGTCTACGATATCCCTGTCTTTTTACAAAATGATGCAAATGCTTCTGCTCTTGCTGAGCTTCATTGGGGAAACGGACAGGGTAGTGACAACTTCATATTCCTTACCTTCGGAACAGGAATGGGTGCTGGCCTCATCCTCGATGGAAAGTTATATGAGGGTAAAAACGGTCTTTCAGGTGAAGTTGGGCATATTCGATTGTCCCATGAAGGAGCAGAGTGTTATGGGAAAGTAGGATCCTTTGAAAGCTACTGCAGTGGTAATGGTCTTAGGAAAATGTTTGAGCACTTCTATGGTGAATCGCTTTCCGGACAGCAAATTTGTGCTTTAGCAGAAAAGGGCGAACCAAGGGCATCCCATATCATTGATCTTAGCGCTGAATATTTGGGAAGGGGTCTTGCTATACTTATAGACATATTCAATCCAGAAAGGATTATCATAGGGAGTATCTTTACCCGATCGGAGTCTCTTTTTAGAGAAACTATGGAGAAATACCTGAAACTTGAAGCTTTGGAACAATCAAGAGAATCTTGTAAGATTCTTCCCTCAAAACTTAAGGAAGAACTTGGAGATAAGGCTGCCCTTAGCGTGGCTTTGCATGCATTTCGTACGAGTGAGGTAACATGATGAATGAACAGTTAACACATGGCTTGGATACTCTTATAGGTCGTTATCCGATTCTAGCGCCCAATCGCGAGCAAATTTCGAATAGTTTTACCCTCCTGTTTGAAACAGTGCAACGGGGTAATAAAATTCTTATTTGTGGGAATGGTGGTAGCGCTTCTGATGCTGATCATATCGTAGGGGAACTGATGAAGTCTTTTATCAAAAAACGACCGATCGATTCTCAGTTGAAAGTTGCTTTGGAAAAGGTCGATAGTGAAAAAGGGGCGTATCTAGCCCACCATATCCAGGATGCAATTCCTGCCATCAATTTGAGCCAACATACAGCCCTGAGCAGTGCTTTTGCTAATGATGTGGATCCCCATCTTGGTTTTGCTCAACAGGTTATGGGGTATGGAGTCCCCGGTGATCTTCTATGGGGTTTGTCTACATCTGGAAATGCCCAAAATGTGCTCTATGCCGCTATCATGGCAAAGGCAAAAGGGATGCATACCTTAGCAATGACAGGAGAGACTGGGGGCAAGCTCAAGGAATTTAGTGATGTTTGTATCTGTGTTCCCGAAAAGCAAACATATATTATCCAGGAACTGCATTTGCCAATATATCATTTTTTGTGTATTATGCTTGAACAATACCTATGGTAAAGTCCTAAGACTCATGTATTGAGAAACTATCCAGCATAGTATCAACAGGAGGGATGTATAATTGTCTCACAGTCTTGCCTTGTAGTTCTACTTCAAATGTTCTGAGACTGGTATATAACATATGGAAAAATTCCACAGACCCACCATCACCGATATTGCACGAGAGGCAGGCGTTTCCAAAGCGACTGTCTCAAGGGTGCTTACGCACCCTGAGATCGTCAGTGAAGCAACAAAGGCACGTGTCCAAAGTGTAATTGACAAGTATTCATATATCCCAAGCTTATTTGCCCAAAGCCTTAACGGCGCCCCTTCAAAGATGATAGGCATCATCATTGATGAGCTTTCCAACTTCTTTTTTATTGAGATAGCAGAAGGGATCGACGATGTTTTGGGGCCACAATACTATACTATGCACCTCTTGAGTTCCCGTTGGGTTTTGGAGCGTGAAACAGAACTGGTAAAGTCTCTTATCAACAGTTGTGTTGATGGTGTCCTGCTAGCTCCGGTACGACCTGACTCTCCGGCTATTAAGATTTTACAAACTTCCAATATCCCTTTTATTGTGATGAACTGTATCCCTGATGATGAATCAGTTTCATACGTTGCTTGTGATAACATAAAGGGCGGTGAGTTAGCGGCCCAGTTTGTCAACGAAAACCGACCAGACCAGGTTATTCTCATTACTGGGTTTAACGACCAGAGTTTGCAACATCGCGTTGAAGGGTTTTCTAGAGTTATTGATAACGATATAGCTCACTTCCATTATGAGGCTATAGAAACGTTTGAGCAGGGCTCTCAGTTAGTTGATACGATATTACTCGAAAAAGATCTGAAGCATAAGAAAACCACTCTTTTTGTTACTAACGACAACGTCGCCATAGGCGTGATGAATCGTCTTCTCGAGTGCGGGATCAAAATCCCAGAGCAAGTATCCATCATAGGCTATGATAACATTCGCCTGGCTAATCTCTGTCGTGTGCCTCTGACGACTATTTCTCAATCGAGCAATTCAATGGGCAGCATTGCTGCCAGGGAGTTGTTGAACCTTGTCCAAAACAAAGGCAATGAGCCGTATAAGTATCTGATCGAGCCTTCCTTGGTGATCAGGGAATCAACTAAATAAGCATGAGAGGATGAAACAGGTGCTTAGCGACACTGAAAACAGATCAATATCATACTCTGTAAAAATATATGGTATTTTATCAAATAGCAAATAGATAAACCGTACTGCAAGTATATATACAGAAAAAGCTTGTAAGATTATGTTGCATGAAGAAGAGGTCATACTCTTTGAATTAAGTATTAGCAGTGAAGGTACCATCATATTGATCAGGAAATGAATCTTGATTACGGGACTATACTATAAAAACAACATAGGAAAATCTTACTTATACTACAGATAGAATCCGATGAGAACTGCAGAGCTCGAATTATATGATAAGTTTTATTAACTAGAACCGAGAATTATCCTCGGTTCTAGTAGGAAACATTAGTTCTTTTCTGAAACTTGAGAACCGGATGCGTTCTTATAGGTGTTCCAGTCAGGTACATACTCTTCGTTTGCCTGGTTTCCCCAAAGAGTCCATCCTTCTCTTTCTCCTCTCGCAAACAGCTCTAAAAAGGGAGGATTGCTACAACCTTCGATCAGGCTGATAAACTCATCTGGTTTTCTAGAGTGCTCTCGTTTCATGGAACGGAGTAGATTGACTTGTGTTCTTCCGGGTTGTAGGGTTCTATTATTTTTCCCTTTGATGCCAAACAATAATATTTCGGTTACATTCCTAAAATAAAAACCAACACCTCTTCCATCAGGATACCCATCCTTGCGAATTTTTTCCCAAATGATATTTGATTTATACTCAAAACCCCATGCCTTCATAACTTCAAGTCCAATGGGTAACAGTGCATTGGGAACCCAAAGATAGAGGTGACTTTGTTCATCAGCAATTTCGTTGACTGGAAGATTTTTTATATCTTCTAGCTTCATAGTTGGGTAGCGGTTGAGTCTTTTATGTTCAGGTGCCATTTTTCCAGTTCTATTCTGGAATTGCCAAGGTGGATCAGCTAAAATCGTTTTAAACTTCTGATCCTTACAAAAAGTGAGCAAATCATGTTCCAAATGATACAATTCATTGAGTGTTGCCATTAAAAAATTAATCTCCTTACATGTTGGACATCGTCCTTGGAGTGATCCCTACAACTAATATAGGGCACCCTCCATGTCTTCTTGAGTGTAGCCGAGGAAGTAGTTTTCCCATCCAAGTGGTACTAGCGCCGTATTTTTTCTTTATCGTTGAACCTAAAGTTTCAAAAATAGGGTTTAGTTCAGCACTTCTTGTTATGATTACGCCACAAGAAATGAGACCGCACTCATAATAGGTTCGAAAGGCGAACAAATCTCTATCAAAAGTTTGATCCTTACTATTCCATTCCATATCTACAGCGACTTTATCTTTTATATGATCGATATTGTGACCATCAATATAATTAGGGATGGTAAACTGCTCATCGACATATTCTCTGGTAGTGTGACGTCTTTTTTTGAGAGTTACTACCAAATCTCCTGAAATTTTAGTTTCTGTCCAACCCATTGGGTTGAGGATAGAGGCAAGGCGTTTGGGGATAGCTGATTCATTACCGCCAGATTGTAAAATATCCTCATACGAGATGGTAAAGGAAGACAATGCAAAAAGGATTTCATGAAATAGGGTAGGGTAAGCCTGATATAGAATTTCTACAGCATTATTGAAATTATGAAATTCATATCTATCTCTGATTTTTTTGGGGATCAGTTCTAACCAAAGCATTGCAAAACCTCCGTTTTATAACCAACTACGTATCATACAGTATAATGTACATAAGGTGGCAATACAATTGATGATATTTGGTACCCCATGCGGGTGTATGTATTCCAATAGTATAAAGAAAAACCCACACTTTTCAGTATGAGTTTCTTTATTCTTTGTATTTAAAGACTTTATGTTTTAAGCGCCTTGCGGGAATCGAACCCGCTTCTTCAGCTTGGAAGGCTGAGGTAATA
>CAYSIH010000018.1:0-15095 GCA_964431005.1 uncultured Sphaerochaeta sp.
CGACTGAGAAGAGGGGATTGGGAATGGTTTTCCAGACCTATGCCATTTGGCCCCACATGAATGTATTCAACAACGTTGCCTATCCTTTGCAGAACCAGGGCATGCCCAAGGCTGAAATTGAGGAGAGGGTTCGTGAAACCTTGAGATTTGTACAATTGGATGGTTTTGAGAAGCGTCCTGCTACTAAACTTTCCGGAGGGCAACAGCAGCGGGTGGCCCTAGCAAGGGCCCTCGTTGCAAAGCCCAAAGTCATCCTTTTCGATGAACCGTTGTCCAATTTGGATGCGAAGCTTCGCGAGGAGACCCGAAAGGAACTCCGTTCGTTCCTAACCGAATTGGAGATTACCGCTGTCTATGTCACCCATGATAGGGTCGAGGCCCTCTCCCTATCGGATTCCATTGGAGTAATGCGTGCGGGCAAAATAGTGGAGATTGGGGCACCCAAGAAGATCTATTTCAACGCCGAACACCAGTTTGTTGCTGATTTCATCGGCAGGTCCAACCTTATTCCTGCCAAGGTAAAACAGCAGAAGGAAAACTTTACCATAGTAGAGACCTCTTTAGGGGAGTTTATCTGTAAGGAGCGTGATTACCCTGTTGAAAGTGATTTGACCCTCTGCATCAGGCCTGAGTTCATCGACCTGGCCCTCCCAGGGGAAGAAAAGAAGAAAAATACTCTGGAAGGAGTAATGGAGACCATGGTATTTGTTGGCGAAGTGTATGAAAGTGAGATCAGGGTAGACGACGTGCTGTTTATGGCAAAGGTCGACCCCGAGTCAACCCTTGAAGTAGGAGACCCTGTTGTATTCTCCGTCAAACCGGAACACTGTCTTCTGGTTTCAGAATAGGGGATGGCACAATGGTAAAACGCCAATCGAAACTAACGTATCTGCTTATTGTGATTCTCGCCCTGCTTACCCTCAGTCCTGTGGTGATGCTGGTTGTTGGCAGTTTTTCCAAGGGTCTGAACACTTTTGGGGATTTTACTGTTGCAAAATACGTATCGGTATATACCGACCCGGCCTTCTATTCAGTGTTGGGCAACACGCTGATGTTCGTAGTATTTTCAGCCTTGTTCTCCACTGTTCTTGCCCTGTTCCTCGCCTATCTGAATAACAGGACCAACATACCCGGCAAGTTCATGTTCAAGATAATTTCGGTTGTCCCGATGATGATACCGCACGTGCTTTTTGCCGTAAGCTGGGCATTGTTGTTGAATCCCTCAAATGGGATACTTAACCTTTTGATAATGAACATCTTCAAGTTGGAGAATGCCCCGTTTAACATCTATAGCATTAGGGGGATGATCATGGTGGAAGGTCTGTTGGACCTTCCTATCGCCTATCTGATCATAGCCCCTGCCATGGCTTCCTTTGACATCTCCTTGGAGGAGTCGTCACGGGTCTTTGGTGCAGGAAACATGAAGACACTTTTTCGCATCACCCTTCCTGTATTGCGCCCTGCCATCCTGGCAGCTTTTATCCTATGTGTAGTCCGGTGCTTGGCTTCCTTCGCAGTACCCTCGGTTCTAGGGATGCCAGGAAGGATATACGTATTAGCCACGTATATCTATCGTACCGTCACTACAGGGTTTATCGCTGACTATGGTAAGGCAGCGGCTGTAGGTATGAGCATACTGGTGCTCTCCATCTCCCTGATCTATGTCTATCGGTATATGACGCGTTCCAGCGAGAAGTACGTCACAGTCTCCAGCCGTGGGTTCAAGCCTGTGGTCATCCCCCTTAAGAAGGCTAGGATTCCCCTGTTCATCCTTCTTATCGTATTCTCCTTTATCCTGATCATGCTGCCCATTCTTGTGCTCCTGTACACTTCCTTCATACCTTACTCAATGGTGCCTAGTGTGAAGGCGTTCACTACAATGACCCTCGATCACTGGAAGAATGTGCTCAACGACCCTGTCTCACTCTCTTCCTTGAAGAACAGCTTGTTCCTCTGCATAGTCGGTGCATCACTGGGGACTTTGCTTTCAATCTTCATTTCCTATGTCATTGTAAAGGTAAAGACCAAGGCTTCCGGTATCCTGGAGTCTTTGAGTTTCCTCTCATTCTCCTTTCCTGGCATTGTAATTGGTATCGGCTTCATGTGGTTCTTTGTACGGACACCCCTTTATTCGACCATATGGGCCCTGCTCATAGGGTATATCGCTACCTACCTGCCCTATGGCATCAGGCCGATGACCAGTGCATTCATCCAGATCCACAGCCACTTGGAAGAGTCTTCCACCGTCTGTGGAGCTTCGTTCCTCACCACTATCCGGCGTATAGTAGCTCCGTTACTGGTTCCTGGAATCGTCTCGGGATGGATACTTATGGCAACTATGTTCTTTAGGGAGCTCTCCCTCTCGGTGGTCCTCTCAAGGCCAGGGACGGAGACCATGGCGGTGCAGATTCTCAAGTTCAGTGATGATGGGCTCTGGGGCAGGCTTTCTGCTTTGGGTATCATCATGATAGGGATCTCTGTTCTGTTGGTGGTCACTGCTAATTTGGTGGGAAATCACTTCAAGCCAGAGACTCATTGATCGGAAAATCAATCCTTCTTTCTTTTATTCGTGTATATCCATATGGCCTTTGCTTCTCCCTTCGGAGAAACAAGGGCCATATGTGTGTTATACCTAAATGGATTGCATACAAACGATTTCCCAGTATTTTCTTTTTCCAAGCAAGGCAGCCCTTCGGTATCAAAAGCTGTACATTTATAGCCTATAGGTATATAAATACACATGATAAGAAAATATTTGATCATATGTATGCTGGTTGTCTTCTCTTCAACCTTGCTCTTCTCCGCCTCGTTTGAAGAGGAAAAGACCAAAACCGCCGACGGTGAAACCTTTGTCTTCCCCACAGACGCCTTACACAACGGACCTGCCATCTTTGCCCTCACTATGGGTAAGGACCGTGAGAATGGAGAGGTGCAACAGATGCAGGTGATAAGTTGGCAAAAGTATTTCGATAAGGAACCTAAGACTTTAGGCGCTGTGCCTGTCTACCACTTTGCAGTCCTTTCAGGAGTTCCCTTCTTTGTCAAAGGGACCATCAGGGGCGCCCTGCATAAGTTTTATGCCGACAAAACCGATCCATCCCTAGTAGGGGTGTTGTTTGTCTCCAAGACTGACAAGTTTTCCCAACAAGCAGGCATCCCCTCAGATGACAGTGGTACGTTGGTAGTTGTAGCCCCTGATGGCAACATTGCGGGTTATATAAAGGGCGAGGTGACCCCTAGTAAAGTGGAACAGCTGAAAAATATCCTTGCATCCTTGTAACAGTACTTGTGGCTTCGGAATTACAGAATCTTTTTTCTCTTACCAAGGGTGGACTGTCTATGTCACAGGACCTTACGACTATCATTTGAATACCATGCATTTCCTCATGTTTTTACCTGTGTTTTATAGCCTATAGCATTACTATGTTATCTATCATAACTATCTGCTATACTACTAAGCTAACCAGTGAGGAGGGTGTATGCAGAAAAAGCCAACCGATGTGTGGAACAGTAAAGACTCAGCCGACCTCTATCGTATTGAAGAGTGGGGTAACGGCTATTTTCATATACAGCAAAATGGGGAAGTGGAGGTTCGCTTGAAGCGTGACACGCCAGAATCCTCCATCAGCCTTCTTGAAATCGCCGAAGGATTGAAAGACAGAGGCACCAAGTTGCCGGTATTGTTGCGTTTCAGCAATATCCTTGATGACCGTATCCAGCATATCAACGAAAGTTTTGCACAAGCCATCAAGGAAGCCGGGTATGAGGGTTCCTATAGGGGAGTCTACCCCGTCAAGGTAAACCAACAGCAGCAGGTCATTGAAGAGATCTGCCGATTTGGCAAGCAGTATCATCACGGGCTTGAGACAGGCAGTAAGGCCGAACTTATCATAGCCCTTGCCTATGTCGACGATCCTGAGGCCTATATCGTGTGCAATGGATATAAGGACGAGGAGTACATCGACCTTGCCCTCAAGGGGATGGCCCTAGGTATGCAGACTGTCCTGGTCATTGAGATGCCAGGAGAGGCTGCCATCATCGTGGAGAGGGCAAAGGCCTTAGGCATTACCCCTATCATCGGCATCAGGATGAAACCTTCCACCGTTGCTGGAGGCCATTGGACAGATAGCGGTGGGGACCGCAGTGTCTTTGGTTTGAACACTACCCAAGTGATTGAGATAGTGGATATGCTAAAAAGTGAAGGTATGCTTGATTGTCTGAAGCTGCTTCACTACCACTTGGGATCCCAGATCCCCAATATACGATCGATAAGGATGGGGGCTACTGAAGCCGCCCGCTTCTATGCCGGCTTGATCGAGGAAGGGGCTCCCATGGGATTGCTTGATATAGGAGGGGGACTGGCCATCGACTATGATGGCAGCCATACCGACAACAGCAACAGCCGCAACTACACTACACGCGAGTACTGCTCTGATGTGGTTGAGGAGATCATGAACATATGCAACCAGGAAAAAATACCTCATCCCACGATTTTGAGTGAGTCGGGCAGAGCCCTGGTCACCTACTACTCTGTCCTGTTGCTCAATGTTCTGGACACCAATGTGTTCTGGAATGGGAAGGGCAGGGAAGAACCTATCGCTGAAGACCTTCTGCCCGCTTTGGATAACCTCTTGTCGGTACGCACCATGCTTAAGGAAGAGACTGCCCAGGAGTGTCTGAATGACTTGAACTACTACCGTGAGGAGATACGTAACAAGTTCCTCTACGGTCAGGTAAATATGCGTGAGCGTGCTGCCGCCGAACACCTCTACTGGTCTATCATCAGTGAGATATACACCCTTATGAAGGGAAAGGAACATCAGAAACCACACCTCAAAGTGTTGGAAAGACAGCTTTCTGATATTTACTATGGGAACTACAGCCTCTTTCAGTCGTTACCCGATGTCTGGGCCATAGACCAACTCTTTCCCATCATGCCAATCCATCTTTTGGATACAAAACCTACCAGACAGGCAATCCTTTCTGACATTACGTGTGACAGTGAGGGTAAGATCGATCGCTTCATTGGCCGTCATGGTGTGGAAAACACCCTGCCGGTGCATGTCCCCCCAGAAGGGGATGACTATATTTTGGGTGTGTTTCTTGTAGGAGCCTACCAAGAGACCTTGGGGGACCTTCATAACCTCCTCGGTGATACCAACGTCATGAGCATCACCTATGATGAGGAAGGCAAGTTCCTTTTTCATAACGAATTGGAAGGTGATACCATCGCAGAGGTGCTCAGCTATGTTGAGTATGATACCAAGCAGATGGAGGCGATGATACGCACCAAGGCGGAGAAGGCTGTCCAGGAAGGAAGAATTACTGCGCAACAGAGAAGAAAGGTCATCTCAGCCTACACAGCTGGGATGAGAGGATATACATATTACGAAACTGATCAGGAGGACTGAATAGGATGAAAAAACGCTTAATGATAATAGGAGCAGGTGGTGTAGGGAGTGTAGTGGTTCAGAAGTCCGCAAGGATGGATGACCTCTATGAGGAGATTATGCTTGCCAGTCGGACCAAGGCCAAGTGTGATGCCATCGCTAAGGAAGCGGGTCCGGTCCCTGTGGTGACCGCCCAGCTTGATGCTGATGATGTTCCGTCCCTTGTTGCCCTCATCAAGAGCTTCAAGGCCGACCTTCTTATCAATGTGGCACTTCCTTACCAGGATCTCACCATCATGGAGGCCTGTCTACAGACAGGAGTTCACTATGTGGACACCGCCAACTACGAGCCTAAGGACAAGGCTGAGTTCGAATACTCCTGGCAATGGGCTTTTGATGAGCGGTACAAGAGTGCAGGCCTTACAGCACTGCTTGGCAGTGGCTTTGACCCCGGAGTGACCAATGTCTTCACCGCCTATGCGGCAAAGCACTATTTTGATGAGATCCACTACCTCGACATAGTCGACTGCAATGCAGGCGACCATGGAAAGACCTTTGCAACGAACTTCAATCCTGAGATCAACATCCGAGAAATTACCCAACGGGGAAGATACTGGGAAGACGGGACTTGGAAAAGTACCGACCCGCTTGCCATAAAGAAGATGGTAGACTATCCCAACATTGGAGAGAGGGCTTCTTATCTGCTGTTTCATGAGGAACTGGAGTCTTTGGTAAAACACTTCCCCACTATCAAAAGGGCGCGGTTTTGGATGACCTTCTCAGAGACATACATCAATCACCTGCAGGTTTTGGAGAGTGTTGGCATGACCAGCATCAAGCCAATCCTGTATGAAGGCATTGAGATACAACCTTTGCAGTTTCTCAAGGCAGTCCTGCCCGAACCTTCCTCCTTAGGAGAGAACTACAAAGGCGAGACCTCCATCGGAGTCCAGCTAAGGGGTATAAAGGACGGCAAGGCGCGAACTGTCTATATCTACAATAACTGCAAGCATCAGAGCGCTTACAAGGATACCAAAGCTCAGGCAGTCTCATATACCACAGGAGTACCCGCTTCCATCGGAGGAAGGCTTTTAGCCCAGGGGATATGGAAAAAGAGTGGGGTCTGGAATATGGAACAGTTTGACCCCGATCCTTTCATGGCCCTGCTACCTGAACTCGGTCTTCCTTGGCAGGTCGTTGTCGACGGAGAGCTCGCATTCCCCAAAGAGGATATGAGTCATGCTTGATCTGACTAAGATCGTCCATACTCCAGCATTTGTGCTGGAGTATGATGCCTTCCAAAGAAATCTCACCCTGATCCAAAAGTTACAGCAGGAGTTGCCCTGCACCTTCCTGTTTGCTCTCAAAGGGTTTGGCATGCACCATGTTTTCGGTGAACTGGCGGCTTGTGCCCAAGGGGCGACTGCAAGTTCACTCAATGAGGCACGCCTGGCCAGTGAGTATTTTCCCACCGTCCATGCCTACGCTCCTGTCTATCACCCTAGGGAGTTTGATGCCATAGCAGGGCTATCATCACACATCACCTTCAATTCACTAGAGCAGTATCTACGGTATAAGGACAGGCTGGGATCATCTCTAGCCGGATTACGAGTCAATCCCCAGTATGAGGTGGTTGAGACAGCACTGTATGACCCGTGCGCCCCAGGTTCACGCTTAGGCATCAATGCCGAGCATCTCAAAGCTCTTCCTCCTGGTGTTAGTGGCCTGCATGTGCACAACCTCTGTGAAAGTGGTGCTAAGGAGATGCAAGGGACCTTGGCAGCTGTTGAGAAGCTGTATGGAAAGTTTTTCCCTCAACTTACTTGGCTAAATCTTGGAGGGGGACACCTTGTCACCAGAGAGGGGTATGACCTGGAGCTCTTCAGTGAGACGGTACTTGACTTTACCAGACGCTATCCCCATATCAGACTAATCTTTGAACCAGGGGCTGCATACGTCTGGGAAACAGGTGTCTTGGTTGCGGAGGTGCTGGATATTGTCACAAGTGACGCTCTGACTACTGTGATGCTTGATACCTCCTTCACAGCCCATATGCCCGACTGTCTGGAGATGCCCTATACTCCAAGGGTTAGGGGAGCCAAAATAGCAGATGAGCATTCTGAAAAGGAAATAGGATACCGTTTGCGTCTTGGAGGCTGCAGCTGTCTGGCAGGAGATTGGGTAGGGGAGTATCTGTTCCCCACCATGCCAAAAGTGGGGCAAAGGTTGGTATTTTCCGATATGATGCACTACACGATGGTGAAGACCACCATGTTCAATGGTGTAGCACACCCAGATATTGGTATCTTCCGTGATGGTGTGTACGAGGTGGTCAAACAGTTCTCCTATGAGGATTATACGAGTCGCCTTTCGTAAAAGGAGTTAAGATGAAACCGTATTTCTTAGATTCCGAATACCCCAACTCCTCTGTTGAAGAGGCTTATTTCCATGTCATCCCTTTGCCCCTTGAGGAGACTGTCTCCTACATGGGCGGGACAGCTCAGGGTCCTATGGCTATTTTGGAAGCCTCAGGCCAGCTGGAAAAGCTGGTTGATGACTGTTCTGAACCTGGATTGTTGGGCATCCATACCACAGAAGCTGTTGACTGTACCTATGAGCACTCCCTTCAGGAGGTGTTCAGCAAAGCCTCTGTCCTGGTAAAGGGTGCATTCTCGGCGAACTCGGTTCCCATCATGCTAGGAGGGGAGCATAGCGTGACCAACGCATCTATACAGGCCATCGTCTCCACCTTTGCAAAACAAGAGGTGGGAATCCTGCAGTTCGATGCACATATGGATCTTCGCGATGCGTATGAAGGGTCTGCCTTCAGCCATGCCAGTGTAATGAAACGTGCTGTTGAAGCGGGTATTCCCCTGTTCCAAGTCGGGGTGCGAAACTACAGCACCGAAGAGCTGGAGGCTAGGGATGAGTTTGCGGTAGCTCATCTGGATGCCCATGCTCTTGATAGGATGAAGTATTCCAAGGAAGGGTTTTCTCACATCTCTTTGCCTGATTCTTTTCCAAAGAAGCTTTTCATCACCTTTGATGTCGATGGCTTTGACTCTTCGCTTATGGGCAGTACCGGTACCCCTGATCCCGGAGGACTGTTCTGGTGGGATGCCATCAACTTGTTGGAAAGCCTTACAGTAGGCAGGACCATCATCGGATGTGATGTGGTGGAGCTTGCTCCTAATCCGCTCTTGCACCAGGGACCGTACATCACTGCAAAGCTCACCTATCACCTGATGGGCCTTATTGCTAGGAGAAACGGTAAGCTGTAGGAGCGCTGTGAAGTGCTAATACGTCTGTTATCGCTGTAGGAATTGTCCTACTGTGCCAGTGCTTTTCCAAGTGCTTTACAAGCCTCAACAGCCTCTGTATCGGGATTTTCGATGGCTATGACCGACTCTGATACAAGCTTTGCTCCACGTGAAAGGACCCTTTCCTCCCAAGAGCGCATCCATTCACCATCGCCCCAGCCATACGAGCCAAAGAGCGCAATGGGTTTGTTTTCTAGTTTGTTTTCCAGGGAGCTGAACATCGGCTCGAAATAATCTTCCTCAAGCTCTTCAACACCCATAGAAGGACAGCCGAATCCTATTGCGTCATACAGGTCGAACATCTCTGTCTTGAAGAATTGTGCGAGGATGAGTTTTCCTTCTGCTCCTGCACTGGAAACACCATTAAGGACAGCATTAGCCATCTCCTCAGTATTTCCCGTCCCGCTATAATATACAATTGCTACTTTTTTCATATATACCTCTTTTCTGCAAGGGTTATTCTAGGTCAAGCGCTCCATTAATTTGGGCGAGATCCTGTATACTTTAATCCCTTAGTTAGCAATAGCTAACTAAGGGATTATATGATTCTACACCCTCCCCGTCAAGAGTTTGGAAGGAAAAGCAAGAAAAGGCTGTTACTCTTGGATAAAGATATTTTTGGTAATCTGCTTTATCTTGGTTGTCAGAGGGGAGCTAAAGCCAAACAAGGTGATGGCTTCATTGAGAGCCCAACGGTATGCCAGTCTTGATTCTTCGATTTTACCAATTTTATGGTAACAATGACCTATATGGGCCATCAGGCCTATCCGTTCTGCATCAGTTGAGAAGTCCTTATCCGCATCCAGGAAGGCGCGCACAACAATGTAGTGCCCAAGTGCATCCCTGTAGCGTTTCATCTTCTCCAAACAGTACCCTAGGGCAACCCGTGCCATAATGGTTTGGCTGTCAGCAGATCCTTCAAACTCTTCAAAGATGCTCAGCACATGTTTTCGTAGGGACAGTTCTTTGGTATAGAGCTCCTTCTTGTGATGAATATCTGCCTGCAAGCAGATGACATCCATATAAAGATCATAGGAAGGTCCATCCTCTTCAGTCCAGTCCCTTTTCAGCAGTTCCGTTGCGATAGTCTGCGCCTCAGTGTCCTGCCCATCATCAAGGTAGGAGTTGGCCAGCGCTATGTGTGCCTCTATGGTGATGTCATCACTCTCTCCGTAGAGGTTTTTGGTGGTTTCAAATATCTGTTTGGCGACTGCAAGCTCATTGCTTGAGTCATTTGCATGGAGGTAAGCCATATTTAGCTCACCCATCAGATTTATATAGAATGAGTTGGCCGGTCCATGCTGATTGAAATGAGCTACACGCTTTTTCTCCAGTTCCATTATGGTCTGGTGTACTTGGGCAAAGTAGACTGGATCATCCAGTTCGCTGGTAAGCAGCAACCGTGTCAAATAGTTTTCCATATGATAAGTATAGCGTTAGGAATTATCCCTAACAAGAGGCTCTCGAGATTTGGTTGCCCGAATTGCCAAGAAGCAGTCATGTACATAACTATCCATCATCAGGGCGCCACTTTGGTCTGTGTAGAGGTCGGTAATGGAGAAGCCTTGGATGCAGAGACCTCCTACAAGGTCGTTAAGGGTGTGGCTGAATTCGATAGTGTCATGCTTCTTTAGTCGTTTTGCAAGCTCCTTACCGCTAAGGCTTTTGAGGTCAGAGAAGGGGATGGTGTATTTTACTTTCATTCTGTTTTTCAGTGCAGCCTTTTCATCAAACATATAGAGCGCCGGATTGGTAGCACTGGTAAGAAGGGTGCCTCCATCCTTTAGGATCCTGTTGCACTGGCGATATACGCTTTGCACATCATCGATAAAACATGTTGAGGTGGGGTTGTAGATAAGATCAAATTGCTTGTCTGAAAAGCGTGAAAGGTCACACATGTCACCTTGTTCTATAGCAAGGGTAAGGCCCTCTCTTTTTGCAATGGTAGCATCCTGTTGGAGTTGTTTTTCAGAGATGTCAAAGACCGTCACATCTGCTCCATATGCTGCTAATAACACCCCTTGCTGTCCTCCACCACAAGCCAAGGCAAGCACTTGTTTGCCTTTTGCTTCAGCTATCCATGAGTGGGGGACCCGTTTAAATGGGGAGAGAATCATATCCAATTCTCCCTTTCGAGCCATTTCAACCTGTTGGGTTGTGCATCCATCAGTCCATATATTGCCTCTGCTGGCTTCAAAATCCCAAGCCTCTGCATTGTAGGATGTATAGTTTTCCATGAAAACCACTGTATCACCAAAGCTTTGGGGTATCAAGCAAACGGTGATATATAACTTTTTATATGGTAGGTGTTTGGTAAAGCTGTAGGGTGACTAGGGGGGTGTGGGTCAAAATGTTTTGCTTTTGGTGGGAGTGCATCAGAGTAATCTTGTCACTTTGTATGGTAAAGGCCTCTATGGCAGGAAGTTTTTTGCCTTTTGGCCCACGTGCCAGTGTCACATGGGGAAGGAAAGGGCGGTCATCTAGCATAAAGTTGTTCATGCGCAGCAGATAGGAAAGTTCTTGTTGCAGGGTGTAAAGGCTTCTATTCTCTTCAATTCCCAACCAAAGGAGATCACCTTTGGTTTTACGCCATAACTTTAGTTGGTTAAAGGTTAGGGTGAACGGAGATGCTTTGAGTGAAAACAGGATTTCCTTGAGCAAGGTGAGGCAGTGAGCTTCCACCTCTCCTAGAAAGCATAGGGTGAGGTGTAGGTTCTCATAAGGGGTAAAGAGATATTTCGGACAATATGTTTCTATATCCTGTTGCAGAAGTACGATAGAATCTTTTGTATTGGTGTCAAATTCCAAGGCATAGAATAGTCTCATGTTGAAAGTATATGGGCGTTCTACCCTGCTGGCAAGGGTTTGAGGGGTAAGCCTTGCTACCTCTTACATTTGCTTCTAGAATATACGGACGGAGGAACAGCATGAAAATTGTACTGATAGGAGCTGGTAGTGCTCAATTTGGTTTTGGTACCTTGGGCGATATCTTTCAAAGTAAAAAACTGGCAGGTAGTGAGATATGTCTTGTTGATATAGATCAGGGCTCTCTTGATCATGTCACTAAGGTGGCAAATGATTTTATCAAGGAGCATTCACTCAAGTTTACCATCACGGCTTCACTTGACCGTGCTTCTATCTTGTCGGGTTCTGATGTGGTGGTCATCTCCATTGAAGTTGGCAAACGCTTTCCCCTGTGGGATGAGGACTGGACCCTGCCTCAGCAGTATGGCATCAAGCAGGTGTATGGGGAGAATGGAGGCCCAGGTGGGGTGTTCCATGCCCTTCGCATTACTCCTGTCATCGTGGAAATCTGTGATGATATAGTGCGCTATTCCCCTGATGCGTGGGTATTCAACTACTCAAATCCGATGACTGCCATCACCACAACTGTGTTGCGTAAGTATCCCAAATTGAAATTTGTGGGTATGTGCCACGAAATAGCATCGTTAGAGCGGTACCTTCCTTCCATCCTCAATACACCATTTGAAGATCTCGACGTACGGGCTGCAGGTCTTAACCATTTCAGCGTGCTTCTTGAAGCCAAGTATAGGAAGAGTGGCAAGGATGCGTATCCGGACATCCTCAAGAAAGCACCCCCTTTCTTTACAAAGGAGCCAGGCTATTCTGATATTCTTGCCTATGTGAAAGAGAACCAGCAACTGTTCCAGACTGAAGGAAGAACCGATAGGGCGATGCCTGAAGGGATGAGGAGTGCTAAAGCATGGGCAGACAGGACGCTGTTTAAAAAAGTCCTCGATCATTACAGCCTCCTGCCAATAACTGGTGACAGCCATTTTGGTGAGTACATCCCCTGGGCCCATGAGGTTGCCGACCATAAGGGGATTAAGGACTTCTATACGCTATACCAGCTCATGCTCGCCCATACGCAACCTAAGATTGAGTTGAAGCTGAGCGAACGGCTTGTCTTCATCCTGGAAGGAATTCTGGATGACAGTGGCTATGAGGAGCCGGCAGTGAACATACTCAACAATAATCTCATACCCTCACTTCCTTCTTGGATTGCTGTGGAGGTTCCTGCAAAGGTGCATTCTAGTGGCCTTCAAGGGGTTGCCTTTCCTTCCTATCCCAAGGGCTTTGCAGCTCTGCTACGAAACTACTGTGGTGTGTATGACTTGATTGCTGAAGCGGTGCTTACAGGGAAGAGGAAGTACGCCCTCCAGGCTCTGCTGGCCAATCCTGTAGTCGATCGCTGCGAGAATATCCCCGAGCTGCTCGATCTTATGATCGAAAGGCAACAGAGGTGGCTTGGGTATTTGAAGTAATCAAACCAAAAAGAAACCTTCCTGCTTGAGGAAGGTTTCTAGTAGCGGCAAAGGGACTCGGACCCCTGACCTAACGGATATGAGCCGTTTGCTCTACCAACTGAGCTATGCCGCCATATGTTGTCTAACAACCCTTGCATAATAGTAAAAGCGATAAGGTTAGTCAAGAGGGTTTTTTAAAAAGAGTTTTTCAAAAATTACACTCAAAAGCATTTCACACCTATTAATATAACTATAACTATAGCAAATAATTAGTAACTTATGTATTGGATCGTTGCCCGGATGTTGAGGATATAGTAGGGTAATTACTGCATGTCGTCATCAAACTTCCCGATCAAGGTTCGTGGTAAATGCATGATTTTCCCTATTTTTAGAATGAGGAACAGAAATTTTCATACAAAAATACCTTGTTTGGGGTAGAGTCTTCACCTCCTTTCGCCAAAACTGTAATCCTGATAAGAGGATTTTACTTCTGAACCAAATACCATCCACACAAATATGCTTGCCTTATCCACTGTATATCGCTACTCTAGAAGCATGATTGGATTCTTCATTAAAAAAGCTTTTTTCGATGGTTGGGACAACCTTATTGGCATAGTTGTCCATAATTTGGGGTTTCTTCTGGTGATGTTGGCCTTTATGGGTGGAGTGAGCCTTGGCGAAACCAGTATGGTGCTGAGTATGCTCGTCATGCTATTGTCGCTGGGGTTGTTTTCCTTCTTCTTTGCTGCCAGCGCCTCCTCGACACACTCCTATAGCCGCTATGAACGTGGTGGTTTTGAGGGATTCAAGCAAGGCATCAGAGAGTCATGGCGTCATGCCCTGCTGTTTTGGGCCTTGTTGGTGCTGGACATCACCCTCATCCTTCTGGTCATTCCATTCTACCTCAGTTATGGAAACATGGTGGGGACAATCTTGTCTGTTGTCCTTTTCTGGGTATTTGTGGCCCTGAGCCTAGCTATGATGTACTTCTTTCCACTCTTTTATCAAATGCGTGGGGATACTCCCCTAAAGACTTTGAAGAAGAGCTTGATTATCCTTATCGACAACCTTTGGTTCTCTCTTTTTCAAGCTGTTTATCAGTTTGTAATCTTTGCCCTCTCCCTTTTTCTTGCTGGGTTGGCTCCAGGGGTCACCGGCATGTTACTTGCTTCCAGTGATGCAACCAAACTATTGATGTACAAGTATGACTATCTTGAAGAGAATCCTGAAGCGGACAAGAAGCACATCCCTTGGGATGAGCTGCTGTATGAAGAGCAGGAGAGTGTAGGGCATCGGTCTTTTAGAAATATGATTTTCCCTTGGAAGGATTAGCATGTCCTTAGAAATTGAGCTAAAAGCCCATGTTGCAGATCCCCTTGAGTTGCACAAGCGCCTTGAGGCCCTTGCGGGTATCTCTTCTCCCCTCTGTGAGCTAAAGAGTGATACCTACCTCTCTAAGGAGGAGGTTCTTTTTCGTATGAGAGCTGAGCAACAGGGCCCTTCCTTTGAACAAATGCAGGGGACTTTGGTATTTACCTATAAGAATAAGAGTCGCAAGTGTGGCATAGAGGTAAATGAAGAGGTGGAGTTTACCTCCTCTATTGATCAGGCAGAACCTGCCCTCTCATTCTTTCTTGGTTTGGGATATGAGGTATATATCACCAAAACCAAAAAGGGATACCTCTATACCTATCCAGTTGCTGCCGATCTTCCTCCTCTGGTCATCGAACTGGTCGAGGTTTTAGGTCTTGGTTGGTTTATTGAGATGGAGTTTGTCCTTGAGGATGAAGGTAAAGTCGGTCAGGCAAAACAAGCGCTTTTAGATGTCTTATCCCTACTTGAGATCAAAGAGTCAGCAATCGAGGGCGAATACTACATGCAGATGCTCAAGAAGAAGAAACCCGAAGCCTAGGCCTCGGGTTTCTTGAAATCGGTCAGCTATGGCTGATTTTAGAGAACAGGGTAGTGAGGGACTTCATCCTCACCAAGGAAACGGCTGATGCATTTCACGATGACCTCATGGTCACGGATATCAGTCAATCCTGATACGATCGCAACACCAACAGTTCCTACGCCTTCGACGTAGATAGGGAAGCCTCCGCCACACGCTACAAACT
>CAYSIH010000019.1:0-15043 GCA_964431005.1 uncultured Sphaerochaeta sp.
ATTGAAACCGGTATATTGAGATGCATGAAGAATTCACCATCCCTTCCAAGGACTTTTCAGTGGCAGGTGAGGCTTCAAGCAAGATAAAACGCATCTTGAAGCAACTCAACATACCCCCACAAAGGATCAAACAGATCATCGTAGCCGTCTTTGAGGCAGAGGTGAACGTTATTGCGCACTCCTACGGGGGCAAGGTGGTCTGTGACATTAAGGAAGAGAGGGTGCAAATTGATGTCATCGATACAGGCCCTGGCATTGAGAACCTTGACCTAGCCATGACCGAGGGGTGGTCAACAGCCACCAACGAGGTCAGGGAGATGGGATATGGAGCTGGCATGGGTCTGCCTAATATCAAAAGAAGCTGTGATGAACTGAAGATCTATACGAAAAAGGGTGACCATACTCACATTACCATGAGTTTCACCCTATAAGGAGCGTGTAATGAACGACCTTCCCTTTCACCACTCTTTGCATGTCATTGAGGAGAAATGCAAGGGTTGTACACACTGCATGAAACGTTGTCCGACCAAAGCGATACGTATCTCCGGAGGAAAGGCAAGGATTTTCAACGACCTATGCATCGACTGTGGGCAGTGCATGGCGGTCTGTCCCAATGATGCCATTGAGGTCGAACAGGATACCTTCGAACAGCTGAATGACTACAACTACCGCATAGCCATAGTCCCTACAGCCTTTTTCGCACAATTTCCTGATACCTTCTCCCACGAACAGATATGCTCGGCCCTCTATGAGTCGGGCTTTACCCATCTCTACTTTGCCGAGACAGGCATTGACATACTGGACAAGCTGGGAGCCCCTGAAATCGAGCACACCCTGCCCTTGATCAGCAACTTCTGTCCCTCAGTCCAACGCCTGATACAGATACGCTTTCCCCTGCTTTTGGAGAACATGAGCCGAGTTCGCCCCCCCGCCCAGATGGTAGCCCTTTTTGCAAGAAAGGAACTTGAGGACCAGAGTGACTCGATAGGCATATTCTACCTCACCCCTTGTGCTGCCAAAATAGCTCAGATAAAGACCGAGGGCTCGGAGGAACACAGCCTCTTTCAGGGAGTCATCAACTTCAACACAGCTTACAACAAGGTGAGATCCTTTCTGGAAAAGCACAAGCACCAGGAGAGTGTGGGAAAACCCAACACCCTCTCCTTCCCCTCCATAACCCGTAAGGCTAGCCTGTGGAGTCTGGTAAAGGGACAAAGCGGCACCAAGCGTGGACGCTCCCTCTCAGTTGATGAAGTGCATAATGTCATAGAGTTCCTCGACCTGCTGGAACAGGAAGACGATATAAATCTGGAATTTCTTGAACTTGATGCATGTGCTGAGGGGTGTCCTGGGGGTATTCTGACTGTACGCAACCGATTCCTTACCAGTGAACGCCTCAGGCACTGGTCTGAGACCCTGCCTAAGGAACTTCCCCCTTCGCTGATCAAGCGCATCAATGACCAGAGTGACTACCTGTCCAAGAACCTCTATCTTGACCCGCCACAGCCCAAGGGGGCCATGAAGCTGGACACGGATATAGGAAAGGCACTCTACAAGATGGGAAAAGTACGCCAGATTCTCGATGTCCTACCTGGAATAGACTGCGGGCTATGCGGCTCTCCGACCTGCAGAGCCCTAGCAGAGGACATAGCCCAAAAGGAAGCGAGCATACGCCAGTGCGTAGTGCTCAAGCTCAACGATCCGAAAGAGCTCAACGCACTGGCTAAGATATGGGGAGAAAGGCCTAAAGGGGCAAACGCCTCGAAGGACGATCAAGAGTAGGATTTTTCGCCTTCTCAGCCTCCAGAAGTTGCAGACCTGCAATAGCCACACAGGAGTCTTCATCCTTGGCATGGGCCAACAAGGCCTTAGCACCCTCATTGAGGTGCTCGCTTGTCATGCCCAGAAGCTGGTTGCGTCGCATCCTTCTGAAATCATCGGTAATGGAATAAAGAATTCTCCTAAAGGATAGGATTGAGTTCTGCGACGGGGAGAGAGGACGCAGGTCATTTCCCACCATGGTGATGAGTGCATTCTCTATGTCCTTAGGATCAACGGCCTTTGTCGTATAGAGCTCAAGACTCTTGGTAAAGTCTGCAAAGGTGCCTGCTATGCGGGGATCGCGGTAGGAGCTGAAGAAAAAAAGCTCCTCCATGACATCGGCATGGGCGGTAACCCCATAAGCCCCCCCTTGGGCACGAACCTTCTCCCAAAGCTCATTGCCGGTCATTATCTGGGCGAGCAATACCTGAGAAGCCTGTTCGTCCGTACCCCGCTTGCTTGAACGGAGCACATACGCAGTATAGCTGACCGTTGACGGCAGACGATAGAGCTCCACTGCATGGGCGAGGCCTTGGCTCACTTTCTCATAGGAGCGCACCTTAGCCACGATCGCCTCCTTCTCATCAAAGAGACGGACAAACTTCTCGTAGGAAGGGACTAGGGTGGAGGCAAGCTCCTCGTCACAGCCAAGGTTAAGGATTAGGCGCTTACGGTTGTTCAATTTCTCTTGCAAAGCCTTGAACTCGCCAGCTATGAGGAAAAGCTGATCTTCATGGATGTTCTCCAGGAAGAACCACTGATCAAGACCGGCCAACTGCTCCCCTTCATACTGCACTGAGCTGAAGATCGATGAGGCGGCCAAAGATGCAAAACTATGGGCAGAGTAGGTTATCCCATCGACATAGTCACCCTTGAGGTTGGTAAGGGCTGCTTGTAACCGCTCAAGGTCACCGACATTCGAAGCGGTGAAGAGGGTATGCAGAAAAGATAGTGCTTCACTGAAATCCTCTGTTAGGGTTCGGGTCCTACAGACCATCAGCATCCTGTCAGGGCCTTCATGTGAGGAGCCCATCTCAACATAGAGATTGGTGTCACCTGTCAGGCTCTTGAGCTTGTTAGCTACCTGAGGATACTCCATATCTCCGATGCCCGTCATCTGTAGCAGGCGGATGTAGAGAGGCAGCAACAGCAGCTCGCGCTCTGTGAGGTCCTCTACTTGGAAGGCAAAATCTGCATAGGCAATCTTGTTGCAGAACATCTTCTTCAGATAGAGGGGACGCTCTGCAATGCTCATCTCTTCATAGGTATTGGCCTCTATGGCAGAAGGAAGGTCCTCAAGCTTAAGGTAAGGAACCTTAGCCTTGTCCTCTATGGTGTCCTCTTCAAGTTCAAATTCCATGAAGTGTTCATTCTGTAAGGAGAGCTGCTTCAGACCCTTCTTTCCTAGGGCCAATGCCTGTGCCTGAGCGTATTTCTCAATGGATGCCATCTGCCGCTTTTCGTGTTCGCTGTCAGCTTTGACGCTTACCAAGCAGCGATGAGGGTTATCCAAAAGGTTGCTTTGTATCCACTCTTCAAAATAGCGGGGGTTTGCTAGAAGCGCATCCTCCAGTGCTTGCAGAGGGGCTGTAGTGCCTATGGAATGCGAAGGGGATAGGTCGACAAGCCACCCTTTGAGAGAGCGGATAAGGGCACGGAAGCCGTTGGGGAAACCTCCGGGGATCTCTTGTTGCTTGAAGCGTGAGCGCTTCATCGACGAGGCTATGATATCAGCATCGATGCCCTGTTCCACTATGGCCTTGAGAGAGGAGAGGATAAGGTCTTGGGCCTCCTCTGCCCTCTCTGCATCGATGCCTTTGAATCCGACAGTAAAAGGCATCTCCCTATAGTCTCCGCTCATGCCGCTTTCAGGAGAGATGTCCTTGCCAATCTTGGCATCAAGCAAAGCCTTGTACAGCGGAGCGCCAGGATTGCCCAAAAGGATATCCACCAGAGTCGAAAGCGTGATCAGAGAGAGAGGATCGCTTGCTTCGCTAGTTGCCCATGAAAGGACCACCGAATCGCCATTATTGCCTTCGCCTTCCTCAACCGGACTGGTAAAGGAAGTCTTGCGAGGAGTTTTCCATGGTTCGGAGAGAGGTGGCATGCTATCGACATTGAGCTTGGCGTAGGAGCGTAGATACTCATCTTCCAGCATCTGTAGCTTCTCACCTACTGCCATATCCCCATAAATGAAGAGCTTGCAGTTAGAGGGGTGGTAGAACATGCTGTAGAATGCAAGGAACTGCTGGTAGTTCAGTTGGATGATCTGCTCAGGGGCCCCTCCCGAATCAAAGGAGTACGGGGTGTCGGGAAAAAGCGAGCGTATGCTGTTGCGTCCCACGATGGTGTCATGATCAGAGCCCCCACCAAGCATCTCGTTATACACCACCCCTTCGAAGTGGCAGCTATCCCCATCACAGACCATGCGCACACCTTCCTGCTGGAAGGTCTCCTCACGGAGAAGAGGAGCAAAGACCGCATCGGTGTAGACTGAGAAGAGGTTGTCAAAGTCCTTTTTCAAGGGACTTGCTGCAGGATACATCGTCCTGTCAGGATAGGTCATGGCATTCATGAACGTGTTGGTACTGCCCTTGAGCAGGGTCATGAAGGGGTCGCGTACCGGATACTTTTTTGAACCTGAAAGGCAGCAGTGCTCCAAAATGTGCGCTATTCCAGCGTCGTTGTTGGGAAGTGTCCTAAACACATAGCTAAAAAAGAGTTCCTTGTCATCATTTACCACCTGATAAACTTCCATCCCGGTGGCTATATGACGAAAAAGATATCCCGTTGCCTTATACTCCTCAAGCGGAGAAATCTCAGAGAGAACAAATCCAGAAACTTCATCGCCAACAGCCCATGCTCTTTCACTCATTGCTCTTACGCTCCTATTCAAGGGGGAACACTACCATGAGTATCAGTGATTGACAACCCTTGGAGCAATGACTAACCTTGGACCATGCTATACATAGGAAGTCACACAAGCATTGCAGGGGGTTTGGAGAATGCAGCCATCGAGGCGAGCAAGCTAGGGGCCACCGCCTTTGGCATGTTCACCAAGAACCAACGTCAGTGGGCGGCTAAACCCATCACGGAAGAACAAAGCTCCACTTTCAGGAATACCCTCAAGGAGCTGGGGTTTTCCAAGGACCAGATCCTCCCCCATGACAGCTACCTCATAAACTTGGGTAATCCTGATGACCAGAAACGAAGACAGAGCCTTGATGCCTTCATAGACGAGTTACAAAGGGTAGAGATTCTTGGCCTGGACAAGCTTAATTTCCACCCCGGCTCGCACGTGAACAAGATAGACCGGAAAGGCAGTCTTGCCCTTGTCAGTGAGGCCTTGGATGAAGCGCTCAGTTCCACTGAAGGGGTAAGGCCCATCATAGAGACAACAGCAGGCCAAGGCAGTAACCTCGGCTCCTCCTTTGAGGAGATCGCAGAGTTGCTCAACAACAGCCGCTATCCTGATCGCCTGGGGGTCTGTATCGACACCTGCCACATCTTTGCTGCAGGATATGACCTGAGAAGTGAAGAGGCCTTTGAAAAGACCTTTGAAGAGTTTGGCCGGATAGTGGGATTCGACAAGCTGGAAGGGATGCATCTCAATGATGCCAAGATCGCTTTGGGAAGCAAGCTGGACCGCCACGAAAGCCTTGGCAAGGGGCAGATAGGCATTGAACCTTTCATCCGCATCGCCCAAGACCCCCGCTTCAGGGGCATTCCCCTAATTCTGGAGACGATTGACAGCTCGCTGTGGAGGGAAGAGATTGCTCTTCTGAAAAACTGGTCAAAGAAAAAGAACATATGAGGAAAAAGAGCCTTCCCTTTCCCAAACCCCTGCTGTTCGGCCATCGTGGCTACTCTAGCCTGGAACCTGAAAACACCCTCGCTTCTTTTCAGCTCTGCGTAGAAAAGGGGATACCCGGCGTTGAGCTTGATGTCCAGCTGTGCAAAAGTGGCGAGTTGGTCATAGTCCATGATGCAAACATGAAACGTGTCAGTGGTAAGGATGCCTTGGTAAAAGATCTGAATTTTGATGAGCTAAGGAGCCTGGATGTCGGAAATGGGGAGCAGGTTCCCCTCCTAAGTGAGCTGTTTGAGCTATGTGGTGACAGGCTATACTATGATATTGAACTGAAAGTGCCGGCCCTCCTTGATGGGGGCCTAGCGAAGAAGACATGGCAGACCATACAGGCCTACTCCCTGGAGGAGAGGTGCATGGTCTCCTCCTTCAACCCGATAGCCCTGCGTAGGTTCAACAGGATAAGCGGGTATGCCCTGCCAAGTGCTGTCATCTTCGATGAGAGCCCTTCGGTCCCCAGACTCTTCCAGCATGGGTGGGGAAGGCATATAGGGCGGTGTTCTTATCTCAAGCCGCCCTTGGACCAACTCGATGAAGTGTTTGTAAAGAAGTTCAAAGATCAGAAGGGATACCCTCTTTGTGTCTGGACCACAGATACCCTCGCAGAGGGGAATCGGGCACTAACTCTCGGTGCTGATGGCCTCATAAGCAATGACCCCGCCATCTTCCTTCCATTAGAAGAACGAAGAGAGCAGTAAGGATGAGCTGATCTGTCCAAAGCGACGGAAAGCTTTACTTTTAGCCTCCTCCAGAAGGGGTGCAAAGGCCACAGCCTCCACCTCCAGCGTATCGGCTAATAATACTCGCTTATTCATATCCCACAGCTGTAAGCTACCGGTTACCACGACAACACCTTGGTCCCCTATCTGAGTCTCATCGACCACCCCAGCCTTCCCATTTATCACCAGATTAGTCCCGTTTGCCTTTAGGCGCACCTCTTCATAGAGTTCCGCCTCCTCCTCCTGTTCAAGGGAAAGAGGGGATATGGGGACCCCCCGGCTGTCATAGAGATCAAGCAGGGCGGTAAGGGCTTCTTTGGTGTTGCGAAGGGTACCTGTGTACTCATACTCACGGATATCCGCCACTATCTTCTTGGAGGCATACCCTGAGACAAGGGCGTAGGGGAACTCTATGCCATGCATCTCCAAAGCCTCCTCGAGGGGAAGCAGGGAGGATGGAGAAATCTGTTTCTTCAACTCCAATATGGCCGAAGAAAAATCAACACTGAAGCGTATCGTCCCCTTCCCAATCAAGCCGTAGTTGTACGGTACAAACTGGATAAATCCCTCGGAAGCGGTATTGAAGAGCAACGAATCGGCATAGCTCATACCCAGACTGTTCAAAGCTTCAAACTGCGCAACTATCGGGGCATTGAGCACTTTAGGTGAGAGAAGGCGGCTCTTTCTTCGCAATTGGACTGTTGCTGTCGCCTGGAGGGGATCGCTCTTGCCTAGGGAGAATCGCAGAGCGTTGATAAAGGTGATGCTTTTAGCTATTAGGGAATCAACTTCATATTTTTTGGAAGAGACAGCTCCTTCTGATGCGATGAGGGCAGCATCGAAATAGAGCATGATAGCCTTGATATCGTTATTCGATCGGTAAGCTGCGTCAGCTGAGCGTATTAGATCCTCAATATCCTTGTCACGTTTGAGCACAGCGTTGTAGACGCTGGTCCGCTTGGATTCCAGCTTTGCCGTATCCGCAGTAGCAAGTAGGTAGAACTGGGAAGGAGAACGAGCATCACCTTTGGAGTATTCGTTGACAATATTGAGGCCAAAGGCCTCGATGGCATCGGTGGTGGTCAGCTCGCGATAGTAGGTGCCCTGCACAGGCTCTCCAACAAAAGAGGAGAGTTGGTTGAGTATATCCTCATACGCCATCAGCTTTGCATTGAACAGCACTTGGGTATTCCCTTTTCCCACAAAGGCTGTCCTGTTTGCAGAAGCCACCGGGTTATATACCCACGCAGGAAGGCCCTCCACCTGGGAACGGACCAAATTGGAGAACGAGGTACAGGAGGAGAAGAGCACCAGAAGAATGAGTGCTCCTATCAAAGTCAAACCATACCTTCCATATCTATGTTTCATCGTATGCATCCTCTACCAAGTGTACGCCAAGCCAAGACGCATGAACAGTCCTGAGCTAAAGGAACTCTGTTCAGAGACCCAGTGCTTGTTGCCTATCCCCAAACCAAGGCTGTAGCCCTGCAGGCGGTAACGGTAGGTAAAGAGGGCATTGCTTCCATACAACAGGGCACGGTCTGCGAGAGAGTATCCCATACCCAGGGTGCACTCCATTACAAGGGCGCTGTTACGCCAGAAGCCACTACGGAGACCAAACACCATCGACAGGGGAAGGGTAACGGCAAAGCCGGCCCTCCCATATAGGCTGGAGGGGGACAAGGGTTTTCCGCCCATATCTAATCCCCCACCCAAAACCAGGGAAAAGGGATAGAGGCCGATGTCCTGGCTGTACGAGCCATCAAGGCCAAAGGTAGGGTTATTAGAGAAAGTGGAGGAAAAAGAGAGGGCTACCTCCCTGCCACTCTGCTCTTGTAGCCTCATGCCGGGCAGAAGGGCCCTCCCTCCGGTGGCTACCAGAAGCGAGAGGGGCTTCTCCTCATCAGAGACCTGATGGACAACAGTATTCGCCCATCTGTTGCCTTGGGCATCAAGTCCCAGGTAATGCGTTCCCTTACGTAGGGAAGAGAGAGAGGCATACCCTGTTTTATAGGTATAATCTACAATGGGGGGCGCCCCTGTCTCGATAAGAGTCATCCCATCATAGGTGAGTATTGAGGCAAGTCTCTCTTCCAGCTCTTTTTTTAGATGTTTTGCGTCCTTTGCCTCTGCACTCAGACAGAGTTGAAGGGTCTTCTCTTCATAATTGAACAAAAGATCTACAGATAAGGCACTCTCCCCCTCTGCAACCAATCCACTCATAGTGACAGTGAGTACTCCCTCGCCTTCCAACCGGCTGAGCAGGGAGTGCGTGGCAACACGTTCAACTATGCTGTGAACTAAAGCATAGGACTGCTCTTCCCCCTCTGCACTCACCACAAGCGTGGGTAGGGCAAAAAGGGAAGAGAGAATCAAGAAAATCAAAAGGGAGAGCAACGTGCGCTTCACCTCTCTGATCCTACCTTAACAATCTCCATGACGAGCTTAGCACTCTCTTCCATGGCAGACAGGGCTGCCCATTCAAATCTTGAATGGAGGTTGTGTGCTCCGGTAAAGATATTAGGACAGGGTATATTATGCTCATTGGCCATCCGGGCTCCATCGGTGCCTCCTCTGATGAGGGCTTGCTGGAGATCCATGTTCAAGCGTCTGCCCGCTTCAAAGAGGGTATCCATGGCGATGGGTTTTTCCTTTGCTACCATGGCCATGTTGTAGTAGACATGCTTTGCATCGACAGTTACCTTTCCCTTGGGATAGAGGGCCTCAGCACTCTTTGCCAGCTGTTTCAAAGCTTCAATTCTATGATTCAGGATATCAATGTCAAAGTCCCGCAGGTAGACGGTGAGGTCGACTTCAGTGGCTGTTCCGCTGATGGTATGGGCACAGTAGTAGCCGTAGCGGCCATCGGTCGCTTCAGGACTCTCTGCCTGTGGCAGAGCATTAATAAAATAGGCAGCCATAGTAAGGGCATTGACCAGTCTCCCCCGTGCAGCACCCAGGTGATAGCTCACTCCTGAGAAGTGTACGTTGACTGTGGCGGCATTGAAACACTCGCTCTCTATCTCCAGGCGTTTGCCCCCATCGACGGTGTAGCAGTATGCGCAATTGATCTTGTCGTAGGGAAAAGTGTCCATCCCAGAACCGGTCTCTTCATCACTGGTGAAGATGAGTTCCAAGGGTCCATGCGGGATGAGCGGGTCATCACTTAAGGACTTTGCCATGGCCATGATGGCCGTAACACCGGCTTTGTCATCGGCGCCGAGCAAGGTGGTGCCATCGGTGACAATGAGGGTCTCTCCCTTATACTGGGCAAGCTCCTCGTTATCCTCAACCTTGATGCTAAACTCCTTGTTCAGGGGAATGTCCAAGCCGTCATAGGAATCGATGACGCGGGGTTTCACCCCATTGCCAGGGACATCGTCAGCTGTATCGACATGAGCCATAAATCCAATGGTAGGTACTTCATAGTCGAGATTGGAAGGGATGCGTGCAATGACCACACCATGTTTGTCGACAAGGGTATCATCAAAGCCCATCTCCTTGAGCTCGGCAACAAGCAGGTTCAACATATCCCACTGGCCATCGGTGGAAGGGCTCTTTGTTGCAACAAGCGTATCATCACTCATGGTGTCTATCGCAGCATATCGTAAAAACCTCTGAAGGATATCTTCAGCAAAAGCTGTTCTCATAGTATATCTCCTTAGGAGCATTATTCCATAAAGCCAACCAGTGGGCAACAAGCAAAGGCAAACAATAAAAAAGAGACCCTCCGAAGAGGGCCTGGGCGAAGAGGAAACAGTCTCAAACATTGAAATTATACTTCTTGAGCATCGGCTTTACCATATCGATGACATTGTACAAGGCAAACACACAGATTACGATGCCTGTCACTACAAATCCTCGCTTCATTGTCGTGCCTACGGATATCATACTGGCAGCAAGGGCATAGGAGAGTTCGGGTTCGGTGGTTACCGTGATAAGCCATTCGTTGAAGGACTGATCAAGATCGCCGCCAAACTGATAGTAGCGCCATATCGACATCACGGTACTAGCTACGACCCCTGCAGCTATTGCGATTGCTGTTGCAGCTGATACTTTTCCCCAGAATACGACGGTGGGAATACAGGCATAGACCACCCCTGCTGTAAAGAGTACTGTGGACCGCGTCAGCAGTTTCTGCATATCCTTCCAGAAAGGAGCTCTCTGCGAAGGAGCGAGAGCCCTTGCAAGATCCTCCGCCTCTGCAAGCATCAAGGATCGGTTCTCCTCCAGCTTCTGTTCCAAGGCGGTCATCTCCTCCTCACTAATCAGAGTCCGGGCAAAATCAACCACCCTCTGGGCCTGATCAGTAGAATCGATATCGTTGACTGCATAGCAGAACTCCAGATACTGCCGGCCTTGCTCTTCGCTAAGGGTGCTCTTCACAATCTCAGCTCCGCTAAGATCACTTGAGGAAAGAGCACGCGAGAGATCCTCCTCCAGATACTCCCACACCACATCCTTCTGCTCGTCAATGATCCGCGCAACAGTAGGAAAGAGTTCCTTGTCGGTAATCTTAGCTTTTGTTTGTGCTTCCCACGCCATTGAACACCCTGAAAGGGGGATGACCAGCATGAACAATACAGCCCAGTTCAGAGCGTACTGCATCTTTTTTTCCATATCTCACTCCTTATATTTCTTGCCTAGACAGGTCTATCTCTTCTCCTCAAAGGCTGGGAATGGCAAGGGCTTCCCATCCAAACAGGAGAGAAATGCGAAATTTTGAACGGTCAGGAAATGTTCGCATCACGTGGGCATATTCAGACTCGAACACTCCACTAGGATCAGCGATTACCAACCGTGGTTCGAGGTATACGCTCTTAGTGATATGCCAGATATAGCCAAAGGCGACTTCATTGAGGTAAAGGATGCTCTCTTCTGGCTTATCAAAGCCACTGAATATGCCCATCTGCAAGAGCGAGACCGAGAGGTATAGCCCGCCCCTAAAAGGGTGATAATCGAGAAACAGGCCAAACTCCCAAAGCCTTACCTCGTTGTACAGGAGATCACTGGTCAAGGAGAGAGGAATACGAAGAGAAAACTCATCATTAAGAGATAACCTCACCTCCGCCTGGGTTTGCAAGGTAGGAACAAACAATGCATCCAATCCCCTGAGGTCCAGGCCCAGAGAGAGGGAACTCTCTTCAGCTGCACATACAACAAAAAGGTTCAGAGCCAGCACTGCTACCAACAGGTATTTTTTCACCACTCACCTCTTGCTACTCACCCTACCATCGGTTTACAAAAGGGAGAATTCACTAAACTTACTACCCAAAACAATGAATAAGACTCAGAAAGATGTCTGCTGTTGGGGAGTATGACCACCCAAACCCTTAAAAACAGGAGCATCTGACTGAGTTTCATCAAAGAAAGGCGCTTAATTATCCTTTTTTGGTACTCTTGTGCTAAACTTGTAGAGTAAGTACCTGCATGTTTGTTGTACTTAGTAGAGCAAGGAGCTTGATGTGAATAAAACTTGGTCAATTATACTTATCGTTGTCGCTTCTATTGTAGTGCTGGGAGGTACCTACTGGTACTTCGGTATGCAAAAGCCGAAATCCCAGGAGGGCCCACCCCCAATGGAGGTAGTCCAACCTGCAGAGACGATGCCGGCAGTGGCCAAGGAGAAAGACGCTGTTGCCTCTGTTGCAGAGGCAAAACAGCCTATTGTCGAATCAAAGCAGAGCCCTGCGGAAGCTGAGAAAAAAAGTATAGAGAGCAAACCTCTGCCTCCAAAAGATGAAAAAAGGAAAGCCCTACCTGGTCCTATCGCCCCTGCCATGACGCAGAGGGGAGGCTTTGCCCTTCCCTCATCTGATACCAAGAGCGAAGGGGAAAAAGAGGCGATAAAACCATCTACCTCCGTTCTTACTAGCGAAACCCTTCCTGCCAAGGCAGAAGCCCCCACCCTTGCAGCCAAGGAAAATGAAGATGAAGGTACAGAAACAGAGCCTGTCGTAGCAGAGCCTGTAGCAGAAGATTCACCCCTTACTCCCCTTGAGGATGTCGTCGGTGAAGCGGATACAGATGAAGAAAACGAAACAGGGCAAGAGGTGGTGATAGAGGATCTAACCCCTGTAGCAGACAGCCAGATAGAGACAGCGCCTGTAGTGGAGCAGATCGTTGTTGCTAAGAATATACCAACTCCTCCGACCAATAAGGTTTTCAGAAGTGGAACCTCTGCCTTGGACAAGAAAAGTACAGATGAGGACAAGCCTACCCTCGAAGGGAGTCTTTCGGTCTCCTTTCTTGAGCGCAACTTCCCCAAAGAGTTCAATTCTACAGAGAAGAGCTTCACGGTAAGTGTAGATCTCATGAGTCAGAAAGAGACGTTTGGTTGGGGTGGTACGTTGGAGGTTGGAAAAATTACCGAAACTGATCTGGTGCAGATAAGCCTGCTTGCCAAGACAGAATGGAAACTGGGAAAGGGTGTGGTCACCTTCCCCTTGTCCATCTCCCTTGGGCCTACACTTTTCATTGATCCTGCTACAAACACCCCTGAGTTTGGCATGAAAGCAAAACTTGGGGCTGGAGTGACCTACGCCATCTCAGAATCATTCAGGCTCTTTTATGCCGTAGGGTTAGGAGCTACCTATAACTTCCAGGACAAATCATCCTTTAGGCTTGTACTTGAGCCCATTAGAATCGGTGTAGGATTCAGCTTTTAGGGTCTTCTTCCTGCACTGATTCAGTAAAGGAAGGAGCCTCTGAGGCATCGCCTGAAACCTCCACCAGAAGGGGTCTTGTGCGGTTTTCATCCCAACCAAGGGCTTTGATGATCGTCTCTTTCTGTTTGACCGCCTTGCGGCTGAGAAAGCTGACAGACTCTTCATCCAAATAGAAGATGAGGCCCTTTCGTGCACCAAGGACCTTGCCAAAGCCCAAACTCCGAATTGATGAGACATCCAAAGACCAGACCTCCGTACAGGGGGTCTGTTTTGTCCTTTTCTTTTGTACACGCTGATAGAGTTTCACCCCTTGTTCGGTGATGACCAGCCGGCCTCGCAACAGGTCCCCTTCCCCTGAGGGAGGCAACTTACCACAGTACAGTGAGTACTCATACCCCTCCTGCCTTACCTTCTGTACATCCGAGTCGCTGACCCAATAAGAGATGATATAAAACAAGAAGACCAAAAAGAATAGCAAGGGAAATATCATGTAGTATGCCACAATCCCTATGCGGACAGGGGAGATAAACACCACAACAAGGGTCAAGGCTAATAAAAGGAATTTCAATAGGATTTTCATACCTTAGACTGTAATGCCTAGGAAGAAAAAAGAAAAGCCTCCATGAGTGGTGAAGCGTTTTGCCATAGGGGAAACCTTTCCAGGTGGAGGCTACTATGAAACAAGTTCGAACCACGACCGGTTTTCTTATTATCATGATGATCCTCATCATGAGCTTCTCCGGTTGCAAAGAGGAACCAGGAAGATCATCCCTGCGCCTGACCATGCAGGGCGGTGATGACCAAACCCGTTCCATCGTACCAAATGACACCCCTTTGGAAGTGTCTCGCTATGCCGTTACCGGCAAAGGACCACAAGGAGGGACCTTTGAAGTGCAGAGTACAAATCCCACCATAGAGGTGGAGGGACTGCTCATGGGTAACTGGCAAATCACTGCCATTGGACAGAATAACCAAGGGGTAAACCTAGTGCATGGTAGTGCAGAATGTTCGCTTACCAGTGAACCAACCAACGTCCTCATCGAACTGAAGACCCTCGTAGGAACAGGGACTATGAATGTGCAGTTTGCCTGGGACAGTACAAAGATATCCAACCCGCATATTGATCTCTGGGTGACAGACGCCGAAGGGATAAAGACAGCGGTCACCCCAACGACGAACAACCTGATCAATGGATCGGTATTCTACAGCGCAACCTACCCTTCCGGTTCCTATCTCATACAGGGACGACTCTATAGCGGTAGCACCTCTGTAGCCGGATGTGCTGAGGTTGTACGCATTGTAGGGGGAAAGACAACCGAAGGTATCATCGATCTCGATCTTGATAAGTATCCTGAGATACCCAGCACCCTTACTATGATCAACAAGGCCGGGACTCCCATCGATTGCTCAATCGAAGGGATCACCGCATCGGTTGCAGCATTAGAACCGATCACAGCAAGAGTATCCGTACCTGATTCGGAAAACAACAGCGATTTGGGGGTCAGGTGGTTTCTTGATGGGGAGGAGATAGCAACCACGTTGGAATGTACCTTCACTCCAAGTACAGGAAAACACCGCTTGGATCTCATTGCAAAGGGGGCCCTTCTCGCTAGTTCTGGGTCAGCCAGCATCTCTTTCAAGGCCAATGTTGCAGGAACACCGGGAATCCCAGTGCTTGCAAAAACGGTTGCGGACAATACCGACGGCCTGAAAATCAGTGGGAATACCAAAGTGGCATTCCTTCCTGACGGAAAGATCTTGCTGGCAAGCACACTGCATAACTCCCTACAGATCTGTAGGATTGTCCGTGATTCCGTCGAGGTCATCAGAACCTATACCTCCTCAGATGGTTTCAACACCACCAAGATCACCGATATATTGGTTGACAAGAATAGCGGCAGAGTCGCCATTGCCCACAACCAGGGCCCGGGGATAACACTGTATCAGTACAACTCAGGCGCCTCTTC
>CAYSIH010000020.1:0-15012 GCA_964431005.1 uncultured Sphaerochaeta sp.
CAGGAAGTTTATCAAAGTCAGCCAGAGAAATTTATAAGATGGGAGATGAACTCAGCGGACGTCTCCAGGATGCCAGGAAAGAAAAAGCAGATTATAGACTTATTTCCTCACCAGCAAATGCAACAATAGATATAAAAGAGCATGCCACACATCATTTTGCCCAAGGCTTAAATATGTATAAACTCCTTTTAGTTTGCTTTATAGGTAGTTTCGTTGGGGTACTACTTGAGATGATTTGGTGTCTGTTCAGAAATGGATACATTGAAAGTAGAGCAGGTCTGGTCTATGGCCCTTTCAATTTGGTCTATGGATTTGGGGCATTAGCCATGACTGTCTCGCTTTATACCTATAGAAATCGTAGCACTACTTTTTCCTTTATCGGCGGAATCATTATAGGGTCTATTGTAGAATTTGCTTCTTCTTGGGTGCAAGAGATGATATTTGGCTCCCGTTCCTGGGATTATAGCAACATGCCTTTTAGCATACATGGCCGCATCACTCTCTTATATTCTTTCTTTTGGGCCATACTGGGTGTCTTTTGGATCAAAAACCTCTATCCAAGAATTGCCAAATGGATACTTAAAATTCCCAATACAATAGGGAAAACCATAACTTGGTTGTTGTTAGCATTTTTTATCACAAATGCTTCTATGTCTACCATAACCGTAACAAGATGGTCTCAAAGAATAGAAAACGTCGAGCCAGCAAATACTTTCTGGGAAATGATAGATGAGCGCTTCCCAGATGAAAGAATGGAAAGAGTTTATGCCAATATGGTCTTTTCAGAGAAGTAGGCATTATGTAAAATGCTTGCGTATCTCTTGGGGATAATCGACTGTTTACAGCATGTGAATGACTCTTTTTTGAAAAAAAGGGCCAATGAATTTTTCCAAACTCACCGATCCCCTTATAACAACAGAGTCTGCAGGACCCGCTTATTCCTTTGTTAAATCGCCAGTACCAAAAGCCTCTTTGTCCTATTATTCTCATGCACTGCATAGCTGAAGTTGTAAGAATTTGACTCTATGACAAAAAAGTCATCATGCGTGGTAAAGAGGGTGTTGGCAGAAATATATGCTGAGATTCGCATAACTGTAATTTCATTTGTAGTCGTCGCAAACAAAGATGTAGAAAATATTGCCAAGAGCATGATAACCACTACTGTTTGTATCAACTTCTTCATTTCCACTTCCCCTGATGGTACTTCTTACTTGTATAATGCAGTTAGTGTAAGAAGATGTCAATAACTTTATTTTGTAAATTCATATATAATAAAAACATAAAAAATGTCACATGGTAGAAGAAGATACAACAAACCTTTTACATCTCACATGTCCATACATGTACGAAGTAAAAGGTTTGTTGTATAAAAACAGACACTTATGTCAAAACGAAAAGGTATTTGGATGGGCGCTTTCTCGTGTACTGATTTTTCTTGGTTTGGACAAAGTCCTGTTATGACAAGAGACACCAAAGGCTTGGAGTTGCTGATATACTTTGTTTTGGCGTACAAGTTCGACTAAGCATGTTCTCTACGTTACCTATGCGCTTGTAGTTGCAGCTATGAAGTGATCTCTTCTTCATGGACAGCAATTGCCGCCCCTGCGTTGATCAAAGATGAGAAAAAATTGGGATAGGAGACTTCAGTGCACCCAACATCATTGATCCGTACCTCGCCATTGGCCATAAGAGCTGCCCCTGTAAGGGCCATCGCCACCCTATGGTCGTTATGGCTAGATAAGATACCTCCGCTAAGAGCAAGGCCGCCTGTGACAGTCATCGTATCAGAATCTATGGTTATCTTAGCTCCCAGTTTTCCTAGCTCCTCAGCCATGACAAGAACCCTGTCGCTCTCCTTAACCCGCACATGCTTAAGATTGGTAAAGGTCGTCTTTCCAACAGCGTGGAGGGCTGCCACACAAAGAGCAGGTAAGGCATCGGGAATGTCCCCGAGATCTATGACCGGATTACCCCTTAGCGTCCGCCCTCCTCTGATGATAAGCCTCTGGTTCTCTGTATCCTTGCTGATATCAGCACCCATGCTTATCAGGATGTCAACTACGCCCTTGTCCCCTTGGGAATCAGAAAAGTCCAATCCAGGTATGGTAAGGTGCGAATCTGTGACCAGGGCAGCAACCAGGGGGAAAGCCACCGCAGACCAGTCGCTTGGTATACTAAAATTCCCACTTGTGTAGCGCTGGTTGCCTTCCAAGGAGAACTCGGTATACTCAGGTTCGTTACTCGCTACAACTACGTCAAAACGACGCATCCAGTCCAGCGTCATCTGCACATAGGGTTTCTCCAAGGGGTTCAGTACAGTAATCTCTGTCCTGCTTTTTGCCATGGGTGAAGCAAGGAGCAAAGCAGATACAAATTGCGAGTTGAATCCATCAAGCTGCACCTTTCCACCTTCCAGGCCACCCTTAATCAGAAGTGGTGGTGATTGTGAACCCTCACAGCTAAAAAAGACTGAGCATCCCAGGCTGTTCAAAGCATCGACAAGGGTCTTTATGGGTCTCTGCTGGATCTGCTCATCACCGGTGATCACTGTCTCACCATCAGCAAGGGTTGCAAGGGATGTGACAAAGCTGGTCGTTGTACCTGAATTTCTCGTATCTATATCCTTTTCAGGGGCTAGGAGGGGTACACCCCTACCTTCAATGATCAGCCGATTCCCTTGTTTTGTTACCTTGGCCCCAAAGGCCCTGGCTGCCTCAATGGCACTTTCCCCATCACCGCTTTCCAAAGGATTCTCAATGATACTTATCCCTTTGGCAAGGAGTGCAAGCAGGACGGCACGAATAGTATGGCTTTTGGAGCCGGGGACACGTACCTCCCCTTCCAATGAGCTTTTGTTTATTGTCACATACATGTAAGGCCTCCAAACAGGCATACTTTTGTTAAAATATAGAGAAAGTCAACGGTCTGTAACCATAGGTTATGGGATAAAAGATAGATTAGGAGCTCTGCACACTCCCAAGGTTTGCCAAATCAGGACGAAGCTTCTCTGCCCCATCGAGGAAGATGGGCTTTACTTGCCCTACAGCCCTGTTGGTGATGACTAGTATCCGGATGACCCGTTCAAGCATCCCCTCGATCTCCAGTTCCTGCATGCAGAACAGGGGCGTTGTTGCACAGTGTCCTCCCTTACGCAACCCTCCTGCCGGGTTACGGCTCTTGAGGTCGCCTGTCTGGGTAAGCAGGAGACAGGCAATGTCGGTCTCCTCGATCTTATTTGCCTTGAGCAGTGCTACGTAAAGCTTACAGACAGCCGCTTCAATAAGGGCAGGCTCATCCTGTTCTACGCAGATAGCCCCACGCACAGCACTGATAAGAGGATTGTTCATGTATATCTCCTACGTTAGCTGACAACCAGACCGTCGGTCACCAGATTTTCAATAACAGCCACAAGTGTGCTGAGTAAGAATACCCCCCCCATCCTAAGAAGAGTCAGGACGATCGGTGATAGGGGAAATATCCGGTCACTACCCCATACGATACAGGAAAAGACTATAATCCAGAGTCCAAAGAGCAAGTTGGTCCAACTGATCAGGATCAGGGCAAATTGCAGAAGATCGATGAAGCTCTGATTTACCAAAAAATAACTACTCGACAGATATACCAAGAAAAAGAAGAGGTATAGCAGCATAGTATAGGTGTGGACCCTGCTGGAAAATGCCAGCAATCTTCTTGTGTGCAACATACGCCTATGGTACCACCTTACCTCGCTTCCGGGCAACTGGGAAACTGACAAAGATGGGCTCCCCCTCGACATGAACCTCCAAATGTTCCGCCATGCAGGCATTTGAGAGGGAAAAGGAGGAGAAGCTCATCGGATAGGAGGCCAAAGGCCACCTCAGCTCTGAAGCACTTACGACAGCTCTCCCTTCAAGGGTCGCAGGATACAGGCTCACAGTCTCTCCCTTGGTCAAGTGTTCGAATCGTCTGTAGGAAGAGACAAGCGTATTTGTTTCGTAACGGGTAAGCCATAGCTTTGGAGGCCCGAAATAGGAGAACAGCGAGTAGGTCTGCAACAGATGGTCCAGCCGGTACCCACCCCCACCTATCAGAACATACCCCTCTGTCGTATGCTTGAGGGCTTTTTCTATGGCTAGGTAGGTATCGCTGTGCTCCTTCTCCGAGGAGTAACGCTCATGTTCAACGAGAAGAGCCTCCTGGAGAAACTGTGTAGAGTCAAAATCCCCAATGACGTAGTTGACTGACAAGCCCAGAGCCAGCGCCTTGTCGAAACCGCTGTCTGCTGCAATGAGGTAGTCCCCTTGCCCTATAAGATCGTCAGGGAGAACATCTGGTCCCCCTCCCCCGGTAAATACAATCGCCTTGCTCATTTTTTTCTCACTTTGCCTTGATGGATAGGAAATATTGGCTTACCATATACGTATAATTCAAAGTAAGGATCTTCCATGCCAAATACTCCAGAACGTTTAAAAAACCTTGGCTTGCACACAGCCGATATCCTCCTTCCCAAATTGGGGGTGGACCTCTCGAAGTGGGCCGTCGTTGCCTGTGACCAGTATACTTCAGAAAAATCCTATTGGGAACAAGCACAATCGTATGTGGGAAATGAACCCTCTACGCTAAATCTCATTTTCCCTGAAGCATATCTGGAGGACGCTGAACCTGACAAGCGTATTTCGGATATAAACGCCCATATGGCAACCTATGAGAAAAGTTCGCTCTTCGACACGTACGAAAACTGTTTCTTTCTAGTACATCGCACAACCAACAAGTACGAAAAGGGACGTTGGGGCCTGTTGGTCCTCTTGGACTTGGAGCTGTATGACTACTCTGTGGGATCACGCTCGCTTATCAGGGCTACCGAAGGTACGATCCTCAGCCGCATCCCACCCAGAAAGGAGATCCGTAAGAATGCTTCTTTGGAACTGCCGCATATCATGGTACTGATAAGCGACCACGAGCATTCGGTCATCGAACCGCTTGCAGCAAAAAGGGAACTCCTGAGAAAGGCCTATGATACCACCCTCATGGCAGGGGGTGGCTCCCTCAGCGCATGGGTCATCGACTCCAGGGATGATTTTGCCTCAATCGCCGGAGCCCTTGAGAAGATACAGGGCAACCTCGATCCACAAAACCCTCTTCTTTATGCAATGGGAGACGGAAACCATAGCCTCGCAACAGCAAAAAGCTGTTGGGAGGATGTTAAGGTGACCATCCCAAAAGATGAGTGGGAGAACCATCCTGCAAGGTATGCCATGGTCGAACTGGAAAACATCTATGATCCCGGCCTTGACTTCGAACCCATCCACAGGGTGCTATTCGGCTTGGATTTTGACACCTTCAAGGCGGAAGTCGAGAAATGTGCTTCCTTAGTGGTGGTCGAGAAGATTGCAGACCTTCCAACGCTCCATCAGCTCATCAATGAGCATAGTGAGTACCAACGCTTTGGCTATCGGGATAAGGGGGGCTACTATCTGTTCAACCTGTTAGGCGCTGTTGCTAACATCGCTGCGGGCACCCTACAGGTGGTCATCGATTCACTTCTGGAACAGAAGAAGGCAACTGTGGATTATATCCACGGAGAAGAGGTTACCGCTAGCCTTGGTGCGAAGGAAGGCAACTGTGCCCTTATCCTGCCAAATGTGTCCAAAGACACCTTTTTCGAGACCATCATCAAAGATAGTGCCCTACCTAGAAAAACTTTCTCCATGGGGGAAGCGAATGAGAAACGGTACTATATGGAGGCAAGAAGAATCAGAACCTAGGCTTTAAGCAGTTCTGATGCGTCATATCCGCCACAACGAACCAGTGTGTACGGCTTTGTCGTGCAGTCGATGAGTGTAGAGGGAACTGTCCCCTGCTTTTCCGACCCAACGACAAAGGCCGGAACCCGGTCCTTGAAGGAAAAGATGATGTCGGTGATATTTGTAATGGCTAGATAACCGCTCTCATTGACACTGGTTGAATATATGCTGCTGCCAAGTTTTGTGAGAACTTCCTGCAGGAAAGAGTCTGAAGGCACCCGCACTGCGGTAGTTCCACCACCCTCTCTGTTGTGCAGTATTGCAGTGAGGGCACAAGGCCAAGCCTTCTCCACATCTTCGGGGACGATGCAGATCTTCTTGGCCTGCTCTAAGGTAGCTAGAATGAGAAAAGATTTTGTCTCTCCACGGTACTTAACCGACCGCAATGCTTGTTCGGCAGGACCCACTTTTGCACACAACCCATAAATGGTATCGCAAGGCAGGACCACTACCTTGTCCTCTTGTAAAAACTTGACCGTTCTTTCAAGCGTACCTGGAGCCTGCTTGTATAATACTTCTGCCTCTTCATAGTCTACGCTCATCTATACCGTACTCTCCTCTTTGTCACTACTGTCCATACTACCGTGCTTAGGGAAGAAAAAGCTAGAGCCATAAGTGCTATCCAATGTTTGGCAAATCCTGAAAAGACCTGCTTTTCCTGTGAGGAAAGGGGGGCCTGCCCTTGTTGGGGTGACTCCACTTCGCCACCATTTTCAAAATAAAACACCTGCTCCCCTTCCTCCTGATAGCCAAATCGAAATGCAGCATCCTTGAGGGCATCTTGAGATGTCATATGCTCTTTTTGTTGTTGTAAGGAATCGATTTGTAGGGACAGGATCTCCTCTTTCTGCTTAAGAAGCTCCAAATCACGCCTAATTGAGCGTGCTTGGAAAAAACCTTCCTCTCCAAGCAGACCAAGAAGCACAAAATATGCTACAATTAGGCTTAGAGTAAAGAATACACTTACTTTTCTTATCATGCTTTTGTTCATCTTATATAAGAAGTATGATACTATAAAATTAATGTACGTGTAAAGTTTGCTCTAGGAGGTTGCAATGTCTGAAAACAAGCACTATGGTCGTCAAATACTACTTAGCCTGTTTCTTACTGTCTTTATCTTATTGGGGTTGCTATATCTTGCATCCCGATATCTCCTACCCCTCTATTCGATCAACCAGGAACAGATTTATGATGTGCTTGTAAAGTTATTCCCACTCCTTATAGGACTGGTCATGATAGAAATTGGAGTTCTTGTAGCCCGTAAGCGCGACGAGGACATTGCCGACGAAATCGACAAACTACCCCCTAACGCATATGACAAGCCTTTATACTCCCTACCCGGTGATGACCCTTTGCATCGCCATACTGATGAGATGGTCCACAGCCACTCCCTAGTAGACGAATACAGCACGTATGAGACCCCTTTAGCACCCGAAGATGAGATTTTCAAACCATCTGAGCCGATCAGGGAAGTGGCAATGCCCATCGTGCCTATGGAAGAGCAGGCCGCACCGCTTGAATCAGAATCCTATGAGGAGCCTTTCGAGCCTGCTGTTGAGGAATCGGTGCAGACCTCCTTAGACCCTATTACCGTAGGAGAAAGGACCACAGTCCTTGATACCTTCCAAACAGATTTCAAATCCATACTCGCTTTGGAACTGGAAAATGCACAGGAGATGGACTATGACCTGACCCTTGTCCTTGTTGATGTAAGCAAAGGCCCGGCAGCCCAGATTGCAAACAAGATGATCATGCTCAGCGGCGAACTTGCCTACAGCTTCACCCTAGAAAACAACAGGATAGCAATGGTCCTTCCCTTCTACAATGCAGAGGAAGCACGCTCCTTTACCCTCTCCCTTCTGGAAAGTTGCAAAAAAGAGTTCTCCGGCGCATCGCTTCAGATAGGATTTGCTTCAAGAAATGGCAGAGTGCTTGATAGCTCCCTGCTTCTACACGAAGCGGTTACAGCATGTATGCTTGAAGATGATGATGAAGAGACAGAGCTCTCCTAGTTCTTTAGGGGAATATCAAAGCGCATCCGGTCCCTGGTAAGTACAGTATTGGGGAATATCTTGCGGGCATCTTCTGCAAGGTCCTTGAGTTCCCAATCAGTATATCTGGGGCTGTAGTGTATCAGTGCCAATTTCTTTACCTCAGCATCATGAGCTATGCGAGCAGCTTGCCCCGCTGTCATATGCATCTTTTCCTTTGCTGTCTCCTCCATATCGGAGCCAAACATACCCTCACAGATAAACAGGTCACTATCCTTCACATGAGGGGCTATTGACGGCAGGTAGAGCGAGTCGGTGACAAAGCTGAACTTGCGTCCCTCTCTTGGCTCTCCCATTACAGCATTAGGCTCTATAACCCGTCCATCTTCGAGAGTTACCGAAAACCCTTTCTGCAACTGCCCCCAAAGCTTTCCCATAGGGATACCAAGACCTGTAGCAAGGTCAGGATGGAACTCACCGGGACGAAGCTTCTCCTCCATGACAAACCCTGTGCAGGGCTTTGTATGGGCAAGGGGGAAAGCGGATACAGTATACTCGTCATTGTCAATTAGGACTCCCGGATGGGCGACCTTAACCACTATCTCATAGTTAATGTACATATCAAGGATTCTGCGATTTGCATCGATGTACTCCTTCAATCGAGGAGGACCGTAGATGGTAAGAGGATCATTGCGGTCGACTTGGCTGGAGAGCATTAGGATCCCCGGAAGGCCGGTGACATGGTCTGCATGCATGTGGCTGATGAAGATTGAATTGATCTTCTTCCACTTCAGATTGAGCATCTTCAAGGATATCTGGGTCCCTTCCCCGCAATCAAACAGGAAAAGTTCTCCGTCACGTCGTACCATGGCACTGGTGAGGAATCTGTTGGGCAGGGGCATCATGCCACTGGTCCCTAAGGCAAACACTTCAAAATTCATGAAGGCAGTATATAGCAAAACAGCACTTAGTCAAAGCGTGTACAGCTCAACAGGGGGATTTTCCTCACCCTTCTCAGACTCCATAGCACAGAGACGGAACTTACTAGGACAAGGACAAGGAGAATGATGACAATATCCAAAAACGGGATGATGACTGAGAAATCCAGAAGATAGAAAGCAAGGGCAGGAATCGATCGCGATGCAAGCAAGGAGAGCATGGATCCGAGGTTAAGACCCAAAAGGATACCAGAGGCTGTTCCTATGATAATGGAGATGAGGGTTACGAGCATGACCGTGGTGAAATAGACCCCCCTGATAAGGGAGTCACCAGCACCGAGTAACTTCAGCAAGGCTATGCGGCTCTTGTCGTCTTCCACCAGCTCCCTACTGAGCTCGCTGATAAAGTAACCGCAAAGGATTGCAACCACGACCATGACACCCAGCACAGCCTGCCGGCTCGTCTCAAGGTTGGTTGCAACTGCAAAGTTCTCCTCGTCCCAGGAGGTGACTGAAAGTCCTTCCTTCTCCAAAACCGAACGCACTGAAGCGATGTTTTTATCGGAGACCAGCAGTTCATAATAGGTATCTGCCTTGGTGGAAAACAGCTTGTCCATGAGGGAAAAATCACAGAAGATCAGATTCTCATCAAGTTCCTTATACCCTGAATCATAGAGGTTTCCCACTATGCAGAGCTGGGGTCGCAAACTGTTGTTACTGATCATCATGAGTGCCACCCTATCACCTTGGCCTACCTCAAGCTTGCTTGCTACGCTAGTACTGAGCAAAACCTGAGGCAAAGATGATCCTTGTGTATCAACGGAAGTAGCAAGGAAAGTCAGCTCGGCTAGCCTCTGATCGGTAAAGTAGGAACTCTCCACCCCCTTGAGGCGAACCATCAGGTTTTTTGAGGGGCTGTAGATGAGAGAATAAGTCTGTGCAACCAGCTGCACATCCACGATATGTTCATGTACCGGAATAGGGGTGCCTGCCCTCTCATGTACCTGCAGGTGCCCATTTCCCAAGAGAGCGTACTTATTGGCTATCCCACGGCTCATAGAGACAACGAAAAGCTGGGCAAATACAAGAGAAGCAACCACAACAGCTATCAGTAGGATATTGAACAGTATCCTTTTTTTAGCTGCAGCGCTGCTTTTGATGCCTAGTTTTCGCCCTATGAGCATAAACGAGAGCCTTGTCTTCACTTAATGGCCTCCACTTTACGATTATGGAGGCGGTAGACTGTATCACACCTTGAAGCGAAGGGCATATTATGGGTGATGAGCATCAGGGCAACTTGTTTTTCAGCAACGAGGGAAAACAGCATATCTTCGATGAGGGCGGCATTGCGTTCATCCAAAGATCCTGTAGGCTCATCGGCAAAAAGAATCAGAGGCTCATTGACCAGGGCACGTGCGATGGCAACCCTTTGGCGCTCCCCACCGGAGAGCTGGTCACTCTTATGGTCCAACCTATCGCTGAGCCCGACACTTTCCAAAAGATGCAGGGCACGCTTACGTGACTCTTTTTCTCCCAAGCCCATGATCATGGCGGGGACCGTCACATTTTCCAATGCGGTGAAATCATCAAGCAGGAGACTACTTTGGAAGATGAAGCCCATAAAGTGACTACGAATCTTGCTCAAGGGAGCATCTTCGAGGGAGTTGAGTCTTTTCCCATTAAAGGAGACCTCTCCCTTTTCACAGGAGAGCAAACCGGCGCTTATCTGCAAGAGCGTACTTTTACCTGAGCCGCTTTTGCCTGTAATGGCTACACTTGTTGCCGGATGCAGTGTCAGGTCGATCGCATCAAGGATCTCGATGGGAGCCCCACCGCGGGCTGTGGCTGGAAAACTCTTGCTGACTCCCGTAAGGGAGAGAATCTCATTGGATTTCGTCATGGGTAAACATCTCCATAATATCTGCTTTCAAGATGCGTCTTGTCCCTAAAAAGGAGGCGAAACCACTTAAGCAGAGTATAGCTACGACCAGAATGAAAAGATTGGTGACATTGATGGTAAGGCTAAGGTGCACACCTAACGATTTGTAGATGAGTTGGGAAAAATTAGGATACAGCAGAATACCTAGTAAGGAGAGCAATACCCCAGCCAGCGTCCCGACAAGGGCGACAAGCAGGGCCTGCACCACAAAAACCTGCTGAACGCTTCTCTTTGGTAGCCCCATGGAGCGCAACATCGCTATCTCGCGTTGCTTGGAGAGCAAGAGGCGCCTTGAACTGTTACGGATATGGATGATGATGACAGCTACCATAAGGAGCAACATCAAAGCCATCATGCTCTGCTCAAGCTGCATCGCCCCATAGAGGGAGGCATTTGCCTCCTTCCAGGTGACGGGTTCGAGAGTGGGGAAGTTTTTCCTTATCTCCTTGGCAACAAGATCACTCTTTTCGCTTGAAAAAATGCCCATAAGAAGAGGAGTGTCCGCATTGAGTGAGTAAAGGGTCTGTATATCTGTCAAGAAGGTGGAGGAGTCAAAGTCATACATTGAGGTATAGTAGACACCCCCTATAGGCATCTTTCTCTGTGAGGGGATCACTGTAGCCTGCTTGCCTTTTTTCAACAGGGTCACTTCAACAGTTTCTCCAAGTGGCATGGAAGCAAGATGCAGATAGGAAGAGGAGAGGGTACCCTCCTTGAAGAGTTCGCCCCTATAGAGGCGTAACTCTTCACTGAAGGCGCCCTTGCTCTGGATGGCACGAATTCTCCCTGCCTGGGCTGAAGAGCCAGCCCTTCCTTGGATAAGGACCGGAATCTCGGCAAACAGGAAAGCATGGTCAACCATAGCCAGATCCTCAAGCTCAAGGGCCAAGGCGTTGCCCCGACTGAGGTCGGTGAATGTGAGGGGGACCTGCACATCAAAGGACTCAAAGGTCCGTATATCTACAAACTGGTTTTCCTGTAGGGCCTGCATGAAGGAGAGAACCATGGTAATGGCAAAAAGACAGAGGGCAAGGCCAAAGGCTATGCGCACACTGGTCCCTTTGTGCCGGTTCTCCCTTGAGAAGGCATACCGTTTGGCCAGGAACAAGACCATAGGGTTACCGGTACCTGATGGAGAGCACACGCTTGCCATCGAGGGCGTAAGTTATGTCGCAGTAAGGCTCTCCCCCGTCATAGAGGGTCTCCACCTTTCCCGTATCTTTGGGGTACAGGGTTTCTTTTTCAAGCAGACCGTCCTGATACAGTGATTCTGACACAGTCCTACCCTCCTCGTAGCGTATGATACGCTCTTGCAAATCAGGGCTTTTCTGTCGTTCCTCGACAAGCGTACGCTCTTCATTATATCGGTATTCAACGGTAAGGGAAGGCGTTATACGGAGAGTCAGCAGTCCTGAATCATCATAGAGTTCACTCACCTCTCCCTCGTTGGTTATGGTTTTCAAGCGTACGCCACCGTCTTGAGGTATCTCAACCTGCACATCCTTGATACGGGTATCGCCCTTCCAGAGTTCCTGTACCTGTACGTCTTGGGAGAGTTGGGTGACTTTGGTGAAGGCATCCCCCTCAGCGAAGGAGAACCAGCTCTGTCCCTTGGAATTGCCAAAATAGGAGATGGTGCTACCCCTTCCTGTGATGGTGAGTATCCCATTGAGACTATGCGTACCCACATCATAGGTATAGAGCTCCATCTCAGTGAGCTTGCCTGAAACCAATCGCATGCTCTTGGTCATAAGGTTTTTCTCATCATAGTAGAAGTAGAGCATCTCCTCACCTTGTCCCTCGGCGATGAGACGGTTGTTCTCATACCTCTTGAGATGGATCAGGTTAGTATCATAATGAAAGGTGGAGATCTCCAGAACTCCATCGTCAACAATCCGGCTCTCCTTCCATACAGCTTCATCCTGGTGAAAGAGTGTTGAGCCAGAATCATCGACGATGAGATAGTATCCTCCCCCATCAGCAAACCTACCCCTATCTTGGCCGATGCTGTTCGACACTATCTGCTCTTGTGCAGACAGGGAGAACAGAAGCATCAGAGTACAGATAAGAGGGGCGGTTTTTCTCATAGGCCGACCAAGCTGTTGAGGAACTCGTCCTTGTCGAAAGGATGCATGTCAGCATAGGTCTCGCCAGTACCGACAAAGGCTATGGGGATATCGAACTTCTCTCCGATCTGCACCAGGGCCCCACCCTTTGCAAGAGAGTCGTATTTGGAAAGGATCAGGGCATCGAGCTTTACCGCCTGGTTGAACAGCTCTGCCTGGCTAATGCCATTCTGGCCAGTGGTGCTGTCTATGACCAGGAACTTCATGTAGCGTTCACTGTCGATACCCCTACCCTGCACGATCTTGTCAATCTTGGAAAGCTCTCGCAAGAGGTTCTCCTTGTTGTGCATTCTTCCTGCAGTATCTACTAGAACCAGGTGTTCCCCTCGTGCCTTTGCCGATGTTATCGCATCATAGACGACTGAACCCGGGTCACTGCCACTTTTTTGTTTGACCAGCCTGCAACCCAGTCTCTGGGCATGCACCTCAAGCTGGTCGATGGCGGCAGCCCGGAAAGTATCCCCTGCAGCTAGCATCACGCTATAGCCCTGGTTCATGTACATCTGAGCCATCTTGGCAATGGATGTGGTCTTACCAACCCCATTCACCCCAAGGATAAGAAACACCGTCAGCTTATCCTTATCCAAGGTCGGCAGGAAAGCGCGCACCTTGGAAGAGAGGAATCTCTTTACCATGAGCTGAAGATCCTCCTGGGTAGTTGGTTTTTCGCTTTTGGCAAGCTTTCTCATCTCAAGAGAGATCTCCATGGCGAGCTTGGCCCCAAGATCCCCTTCAATGAGAAAGTCCTCAAGATCTTCAAAAAACTGCTCGTTAAATGTCTTTATTCCAAACAAGGCCTTGAGCCTATCACCAAATTTCTTTTTCATCTGAATACTCCAAGGGAATGCTATCGTATGCCCGAACTTGCAAGAGCGGCATAGGAAGCAAGGTTCATTATAGTGTGCAATGTGGAGACTAGGGCAAAGCCACTTGTCGCAACCTGCAGGGGCTGCCACAACGGGTTTGCCTCCTCAAACGTCTCTGAGAGTGTGGAACTGGCCACATAGAGTCCAAAAACAAGCATAGTATTTCGTAAACTTTTATAAAAGCCCCTTTGCCTCTCTTCAAGCAGGGTAGAACGCTCCATCCACTCAGGCTGTAAGGGAACCATGATCTGCTCAAAAGGTTTTTGTATCTGAAGCGTCTTACTGGAAAACCCATCTTTTTGGAGGACCACCACAAGTGGCACCAGGGAGGCACTTATGCTCAAATCGCAATTAGTGCCATACAACACCCCATCGACAAACCATGAGACCTTTCCCTGAGGGGAAGAAAGACGCATATCCTCAAGTTGTATCCGTTCCAACGCAGTAGAGACGTAGGTAAAGGTATTTGGCCTGACAGTGACAAGCAACTCTGCAGGCATATGGAGATCTGCTGTGACATCAAGAACATACTGGGCAGAGGGGAGCAACACTTGTCCCCCTTTGACATCCAAGACCTCTTTATTGGCCTTGATAAGAGTCGATGAACTGTAGTCGTCAAAGATGAGCAGACCATACTCAGGACCAGTAGTTGTAGCAAGAAGAGCTTTTCCAATCTCCTCTTGCAACAGAAGAGGATCATTCTTTACAACCACCTGGTCAAAGATCAGACTGGTCGTATCCGTAAAAAGATCATACCAGTAGATTCTAAGGCGATCATTTGAAGCAAGCTTGGTCTGTTTTATCAAGAGCAGGGCATCCACTGCCTCTTGTGAGGCAAACCAGGGGCGGGATTCGGCGAAGGTATCCAAAAGATGGGGATATCCCTTTTGTATGGCAATCTCTCGGTATGTAATCGATAATCGGGAGGAAAAGCTAGGTTTGGCTTCATCCAACGGAAGGAGGGCCTTCTCCAATTTTTTTTCAGATTTGGAGGCATAGGCTGAAGAGATCTCTTTCAGTAGGGAGAGCCTCAAGTTTTCCTGTTTCCTGGAGAAGAGGTGGTCAGAATACTCTTTGTTTGGAATGAGAAATGTCGTAGCATAGGTACTACCTGCCTCTTTGACCAGGGACAGGTACTGGGAGGCTTCTTCCTGCAAGGAGACGATGCCCACAGAAAAGGGCAACTCATCAGCGGCAAACAGCGGCAGGCATACCAAAAGCAATCCCACTAGAACCAACAGGAAAACCCTGAGTCGCACCCTTAAGCCTCCTCTTTGGACCACCGTAAAAAACTTTCGATGAATGGGTCGATGGAACCATCCATAACAGCCTGAATATTACCTATGGTCTCCCCTGTCCTGTGGTCCTT
>CAYSIH010000021.1:0-14683 GCA_964431005.1 uncultured Sphaerochaeta sp.
ATAATCCATGGCATAGGGTAATACTTCAGCACTGGCACCGAAGAAAATCAAAAGTGGCTTGAGAAATAGTATTCCAACTATAGTTAGGGCAAGTGCAATGATTACCAGCAAGGCAAAAGCATTTCCAATAATCTTTTCAGCCTCGTCTCCGTTTTTTTCTCCCAAACGAATTGAGATAAGTGTAGTTGCTCCCATACCGATCAACATAACACAAGCGATAAATGTTGTGACAATAGGCATACTCACGGTAACCCCAGCAAGGGCTAATTCCCCTACACCACGGCCAACAAAAGCACTATCTACTATATTATACAAAGCATTGACGACTAGACCTACTATTGCTGGTAGAGAAAATTTCACTAATAACTTAGAGATTTTTTCTATTCCCATTTCATCTAGTTTGTCAGGTATTTCCATGATTCTTGCTCCTTTGCAATACATTTCTCTATACCCTAACATACAATTGAAATTTGGTGAATCCATATTCATTTAAAACATACCCCAGTGATATACATACAAACTATTACAATAAAACCAAGAAAAGTTGGTTTAAACAGGGAAAACCATCATAAAGTTTCTTAAAGTACATATATTGAATTTCATTCAAATACTTTTGTATCTTTATGTAGATACTTGGAACTAATATGCCTAACAAATTGTTAAATAGCAAATTTGTTTAATAGCAAAATGTATAAAAGTTTGTATATTTATATTAATACTAACTTTTAAGTATATTTTAATAAATTGAATACCTTAATAAAATATTGATTGGTATATGAAATCTAGATTTAGTTAAATATTAACATTGTTAATACTGTATTTTTACAATTTGATAATTAAACCATATTTATTAATTTAAAAAAGTAGTGATAAACCTAACTTGTACGCAATGTATACTTAATACATATGCATTAAATATACGCTAGATATACATATCAAAATTGTTGTATCGTTATTTACGTACTTACTTTTAAAGAGTAAGAAGGTGAAAAGAAATATATTGACAGTAATATGGGTTTAAAGTACTGTTAAACAACAAATAAAAACGTTTCAAATGATTTTGTTTTTTATGCATGTAATTGAACTATTGAACAAGTGTTTGAACATCTTACCAAATTCAGGAGGAGACAGCATGGTAACCAGTTCCCCCTTCACCCTATGCAGAATCACTCGATCAGAGAGAATATACTGGTATGCACTCTTCCGCGATCCCGATACAGGTGAAAGAACCAACAAAAAAAGTGTGGAGAAAATCCGTAAGGACCTTGGCATCGTTTCTTCCAGTCCCATCAGACGTCGTGATGAAGCTATCCTCATATGCCAGAAAGCCTTGGATGAAGGCTTGATCTTTGGGAAGAAGGAAACTCACTCCTTCTACTCCTACTTGAAATGCTTCTTTGACTGGGAGACGAGCCCCTATGTGGAGAGGAGAAACCTTCTCGACCCTGGCAGCATCTCCAAAGACTACATAGCAACACGAGAAAACCTCATTTCCAACCATATATTGCCTAAAATCCACACCAATCTGCTCTTATCAGCAGTAACAGTGAACCAATTGGAACAAATCCAACTCTCCCTGGTAAAAGAAGGGAGGTTGGCCCCTTCAACCATCAATATCTGTATGGGGGCCGTCTCTCTAGCCTTAACTGAAGCTCAGAGACGCGGACAGTTGAACAGTAGCAATACCTATAAGATTAGGCCACTGAAGAGTATCCACAAGGCGCGGGGTATTTTACATGAAGAAGAATTGATGGGTTTTTTGCAGCATATGAAAAAAGATGGGGAAGAGAGGATATACCTCGCTTGTCTGCTAGCCCTTTTTACTGGCATGCGTAGTGGTGAACTGCGAGCCTTGGATTTTACTGCTGTTGGTGATGATATGATTACCGTTGACCAGGCATATGCCGATAAGGCTGGGCTCAAGGTACCCAAAGGGAAAAAGACACGCTATGTTCCCTGCCCTGCTTTCCTGTGCGAAAAACTCAAGAATCTTTCCCTAGAAAATCCAAAGCCAAATAAGTACCATCTTGTCTTCTGGAGCAAACGTGGAGGTGGTTTTGTATCGAGTCACTACTTCAGTGAGAGGTTCCAGCAGGAGCTTGCGCTATCAGGAGTTTTAGAAATGGATGAGATCAAGGGGCGGAATATCACATTTCACTCCCTAAGGCATATGGCAAATACCCTGCTTCGTGGTTCAGTTGATGAACATGTACTACGTATGACCATCGGGCACAGTAGCGAGCAGCTCAGTGACCTGTATACTCACCTAAGCCAACGGGGTCTGAAGAGCGTTGCCCTAGCACAACAGAACAATATCTTACCCTTGTTGGGTGAAGACAGTCTCTAGTATCCCTCTCGTCTAAGGTATCGTGCGGTCAGGCTCTCCTCCTTGTCCAATATTCCGGGCAAGGGGCCGCCATACAAAAGATTGCCTCCCTTCTCTCCCCCTCCTGGACCAAGGTCAACTATCCAGTCAGCCTGTTGGATCAATTGAAGATTATGTTCCACAACTATGAGAGTCGCACCTCTTCTGACAAACTCTTGCAATAACAGGATGAAATGCTCTACATCTTTGGGATGCAGACCTATGGTTGGCTCATCCATAAGCATGAGGGTTCTGGAGATTTCTTTTGTCGTATTTGACAAAGCCTTTGCAAGCTTGAGCCTTTGAGCCTCCCCGCTTGAGAGGGTCGGCAGGGTTTGCCCTATCTGCAGGTATCCAAGACCCACATCCTGTAGGATGGTAAGTTTGTGCTGTAAAGCCCAAGAGCCTTTGAACAGCAGAGATGCTTCTTCTACACTCAGTTCCAGTATGTCATGGATTGAGTGTCCTTTATATTCAATTGCAAGGACCTCTTCAGTAAATCTCTTTCCCTTGCATAGGGGACAGGGAATCTCCCTCTCCTCAAAGAAAAGCAGGTTGCTCTGTATGGTTCCCAGTCCCTCACACTGGGGACATCGGCCCCCCGGTGAGTTATAGGAGAAGCTTTTGGCAGTGAGATTTGGATTGCTGTCTTTAGCCTCTTTGGCATATAGGTCCCTGATGGGAGTGTAGAAATCCATAAAGGTTGCTACTATCGATCGTTTCATAGGCCAGGGCAGGGGTTGGTCTATAAGCATGATCTCATCAAAATGCTCAGTGAGGGTTTTGTCCTTTGCTAGAATATCGAACACCAGGGTAGTCTTGCCGGAGCCGGAAACGCCAGTAACTGCCGTGAAGCACCCAAGGGGGAACTCTACATCGAAGTGTTTCAGGTTGTGCAACGAGGCATCCAGTATGGAGAGGTACCCCCTTTCGCTCTTTCTGGGGATTCTGCCTAATCTCATCTGTTCTTCAAGATAGAGACGTATGAGAGAAGAGGGGTTGTTCCTCACTTCCTGGAGACTGCCTGTTGCTAGAAGAAGGCCCCCATGCCTTCCTGCTCCGGGACCAAGTTCTATGATGGTATCGGCTTCCTTAATCACTGACAGGTCGTGTTCTATGACAAACACTGAGTTCCCTTTGTCTCGTAGCAACTTCAACTTGCTTATCAGTTCATGTGTGTCACTGCTGTGTAGCCCTATAGTAGGTTCATCAAGGAGATATATCATCGAAGTAAGCTCTGAAAAGAGTGCAGAGGCTAAGCGTAACCTCTGAGTTTCTCCAGAGCTAAGGGTTATTACCTGCCTGTCAAGGCTCAAGTAACCCAATCCAACATGTATAAGATTCTTAATCTTGGTAGAGAGGTCTAGCAGGGATGAGCCGACAAGAAGTTGCTGTTGGCCCCTAAGGTTCATTGCCAGCTCCTCGAGCCACTCTAACAGTGCCTGAAGGCTCAAGAGCGAGAGTTCAGGAAGCCTTTTCCCCATTACAGTAGCAAGACGGGAAATCTTGTTCAGTTTCTCACCCTCACATTCCTGACAAAGGCTTTGTACCAGATACTTTTCTGTGTCCTTGGTAGGGCGCTTGTGTTCAGCAAGGGAGCGCAACAACATGGTGCAGACCCCTTCAAACCTACCTTCCTTAGCAGTCTTAGGAGCAGTTACACTGGGTTTGAGTGCTGTAAACTGCTCACTTTCTCCACCATAGAGCAACAGAGCCCTCTGTTTTGGGGTAAATTCAGCAAGGATAAGGTTTTTAATATCGCCAAGGGCATAATAGTCCAATGCCTTCTGAAACTGCTCGATTGCAAACGCTTTGTAGCGATGTTTCCATACCCTGACAGCCCCATCTTCAAGAGAAAGGCTCTCATCAAGTAAAGCGTGCAGGTCAACTTCCCAGACAATACCTAGACCCTGGCAAGCGGGACAAGAGCCCTCTTCCGTATTGAAAGAGAAGTGTGAGAGGGTCAGCTTGGGCATGTTCTGTCTACATGCAGGACAGGTCGATACTACTGTTGTACTATTTTTGCTCTTGAGCACTTCATCAGGTGAGCTGTCTTGGGAGAACGGAATCTGACAGTGATCACAAAGGCGCATGGCGATTTTTTCATAGACCATTCGGAGGCTCGTGTATATGTCTGTTACTGTGCCCACAGTAGAACGAGGGTTCCTGTTCCTGTATGTTTGAGAAATATGAATAGCTGGAGAAAGATGTTGTATTGATGCAACTTTGGGTTTTGCAAAACCCAGAACGCCCATAGCTTCAAGATACTGACGCTGAGACTCCTGAAAAATAACATCAAACAGCAAGGTCGTTTTTCCTGATCCTGAAACACCGGTAAAGACCACCACCTGATTACGGGGGATTGCTAGGGAGAGTTGCTTGAGGTTTTTCTCGTAGGCTCCTTGAATGATGATATGTTCTTTCATGTCCCTATTCTAGGAAGTGAAATGTGTACGGACAAGGGCGATGACCGACATTTATCCAAGTTTGTAGAAACATTTTTCTGGTGTTTCATTTCTAAAATCAATCTAATCTGCCTATCATGGTATACAATAATCTCAATTAGTCAAAAACAGGTTGCTCTCATGGTGTACATATATGTCTTAACCTTACTTACGTGCATGAAATGCTGTTTCTGGAGGGTCAGCTAGTTTCATTGAAAAGGGTGACATGATACAGTTTAAACACCTTTTCAAAGATCCAGCTAAAGGAGAAGAGATGAAACTTGCAGTTCTCAGTGATGTTCATGGAAATTTTAGGGCTCTTGAAGCAGTGCTCCTCGATGCCAAAGCTTTAGGCGTTGACCACATCCTGTTTCTTGGGGATCTGATCTTCATGGGACTTGACCCTCAGCCATGTTTTGATTTGCTGATGGCAAACAAGCCATTGGTTACCATCAAGGGAAACACTGATGCCCATATAGAAGGGATTAAAGCAACCAGACCCAAAGAAGAAGAAGAGAAGCAGTGGCGAAAGTTTGTTCGCTATACAGATATTCGTCTGATGCCAGAATCAAAAGCAGTCATCAAGGCATGGCCTATAGTCCAGAACGGAGAGATTGGAAACGACCCGTTCATCTTTTGTCATGGCAGTCCCTACTCCTTTGATGAGGCTATTACAGAAGATATCGATCCCAATTCAGAACTTTACTCAAAACTGATGGCCGAAGAGGCATCGGTAATCCTTTGTGGACATACCCATATTCCCTCTGACTTCATCCTTGGGGATAAGCGCATCATCAATCCTGGCGCTGTTGGCTACTCATTTGACGAGGATCTTCGCGCTTCTTATGTTTTTATGGATATCCATAGCAACAAGGTCAATGCCACAGTAAGGCGCATCGACTATGATCGTGAGATGTATATGAATGAGATAAGGCATGCATCGCATAGCTTCAAGCAGTTTTCCAGCGTTCTTTATGCTTTGGAGCATGGCAGACCGGACCCCGCCTATTAGACTGTCACTATGGTCTTTATCAGAGAGGAAGTGTAAATCAGGTATACAAACACTAAGAAGAGCCCTTCAAAGCGGTTGATCCTTCCCTTCCTACCTCTGAATCCGTACCCAATTACAAACAATGAGACTGTGAGGATGCCCATAAGGGTCATATCCCTGTAGACAGTGGAACTCTCTACAGCAAAGGGATTGATCATCCCCGCTATCCCTACAACAACCAAGGTGTTGAAAAGGTTGGACCCTATGACGTTGCCTATGGCAATGTCAGGCTCCCCTTTCTTGGCTGCAATGATTGATGCGGCAAGTTCGGGAAGAGAAGTCCCTACAGCAACGACTGTGAGTCCTATGATGGTATCACTGACACCAAAGTGCTGAGCTATCTCAACAGCACCCCAGACCAGTACTCTTGAACTGACGATAAGTACTGCCAAGCCTGAAATAAGCAACCAGATTGATTTCTTCAAGGAGACTGCTGAAACAATTTCCTTTTCTGTCTGTATGCCCAGTTCATCGGTATCTTTTTTCATTCCCTGCACTATTGCCCAGGTCATGAGAACAGCAAAAAGCACAAGAAGAGAGAGAGCATTCCAAAAGGATAGGTAGAGGTCTATCAACAGTAGGATAGATATGATCGTAACAAAGGTAAGGATTGGCAGCTCTTTGCGTAAGACGGCAGAATGGACCCTAATCGGTCCTATAATGGCTGTAATGCCTAGAATAAGGGCTATGTTAGCAATGTTTGAACCATAGGCGTTTCCCAAGGCGATGCCAGGATTCCCTTGCAGGGAAGCAAAGGTGGAGACCACCATCTCAGGAGCAGATGTTCCAAAGCCTACAATAACCATACCTATAAGCAATGGCGGCATGCCAAAAAATTTGGCAGTATAGGAAGCACCATCAACAAAACGGTCTGAACTCCAAAGCAGAAGTAAGAGTCCGATACCTGACAAAATACTGGGTATGAGCATAAGAATCCTTTATGAAGTGAAAAAAGAAGAAGAACGCAGCCACTAAAGGAGCGTTCTTGCCCTCCTATCCTAGCACAAGGAGGAGAGAAACTACAACCAAGAGGTAGGGGTAATCAAAAGAAAATTATTTTCACCATTGAGCAGAAGGATCATAGCTTTCTTTTACAAAAAGACCTACCTCTTACCCAACAAATCCATCCACCCCTCATACAGCATCACCATTGCCATGGTATCCAGCTCACAATACTTCAGCAGTGCTTTTCTGATCTCCTCCCGTTCATAGTCGCTCATCTCCTCAAACTGCATACGTCCATAGGCGGTAAGGGCAGCCCCACCATCACGCAACTCATCATCACTGCTGAGCAAGTGCATATCCTTGTCTGAGATATCGCCAAACATCTTGGGCAATTTCTTGTAGGGATCAACAACAACCCCATCCTTGCTAGTGAGCCATATCCAATCCTTGAAATTGAGGCTTTGAATTCCCCCTTCTGCACCATAGATGGGTTTGGAGTACTTATCCTTAAGGTAAGGTGAGCTGTTTAGGATGGCGGGCAACACCTGTTTGATGGAGTTGGATCCATTGGTTGCAGGGTCATAGTAGTAGCGCTTCACCAGTTCCCACATGTCCACCATAAAGCGATCCCCTTCCCAGCTTTCAGTTGAGGAGTGTACAGATTTGGTTATGCTCCTGATGAAGGAACACAACCTGTCGGCATCTTGCATCTTCTCTGTATTGCTCTGTATCTGGCGATAGATCATATTGAGATAGGTGTTCTCGTGGTTGGAATAGCGGAAAATGGAACCATTGTCCCCTTCAAGTTGCTTTTTGAGCTCGCGAACAAAATCGTAGTTTGGAAAGAAGCCCGGGGTGGTATTCAAGTACTCTCCTACATGCGCGATGGTCCCATCCTTTTGGACTGTATGGTGGGAGAACTGGAAGGCGATACCTTCATAGGGTCGCCTTCCCTTGTTGAAGGGGATGGCTGCCATACTGGTTTCAAAATCGATGAAGTGCAGGGGAAATTTCCAACTGTCAATCTCTCGCTCTAGATTATTCCTATCAATCCAGACAGTCCGATCATCTGTATTACTCTTATGCACCTGCAGCCACTGCCGTTCAGTCCTGGAGATACCAAGCCTATCATCTGGTTTGGGCTTGATATCGGACTTTCTGACATCAGTGAGTTTGATCCTATTGTCCTCAATAAGTTCGTTCTTATTTTTTTTGCTATAGTCCCAGATATCCAAAACTGTAGGGGAGACAAAATCCTCTTCCTCCCACCCCAGTCGCTCCTTCCAACACTCTTTTTTACCACTTTTCATCCCGTTTGCGTCATCATCAGGTGTTGTATGAAACTCGCAATTTTTACAGATTGAAGTGATAGGAGATGCTATTTTTGTATCAGTGGCATAGTGGTTGGCAAAATAGGTTACCCGATCAGCAAAAGGGAGACCAAGGCCTTGTTCGCCATCAAGGCCTTGGTATATCTTACTGCACAGGTCATCAACATTCACCTTACAAAGGATCGGGGTAGCCAGATCCTCCACCCTGATCAGGGTGGAAACCTGTACGGATTTCCTTCCCCTTTCATCAGTTACCAGCCGGAACTTCTGATTAAGCCCATCTGTGGGGCATAGGGCTGAGGTATCGGCCATCATAAGGTGGGCAGATACCGTATAGTGGGGCAAAGCCTGCTGTATGACATGTTTTTGGAAGGCAACATCGTAGAGATAGCTCTTCCACGTTGAGGAGATGGTTCCATTCTTGTTGGTAAAGGAGGAACCGTCATAGGATTTGGATTTCACCTCGTACAGCATAAGATAATCACCATCCTTTACAAGAATATCAGCTCGTATGAACAGGCTCTCTGTGGCAATGGCCGCTTCATAGATGATCACCTGGTCCTGCTCCAATAGAGCATTGGTCTCCGCTAAGGAGGTTTCATAGTCGAGGCTCCTGATATCATGGCCACCAGGAAAGTAGAGCTTTGCAAGCTCCCCTACCTGGAAGCCTCCATCGGCAAGGGCAAGCAGGAAGGAGTCATCAAGGTTCTGGTCAGCATACTCCGTTTTTTTGGTATAGAAGAGCTTGGTAGGACACTCTGTTGCAAGTTTGAACCGTGATTTGGTCAGATACCGTACTTGTGCCATGGAAGGCCTCCCATCTAGTCATTTGTTTCCACCCTACTACATCCAGGACCGGAAAGGATGCTCCTTCCACCAGATGAAGGGGTAATGGTTATCTGTGTGCTGATCATCTCCTGCATCGCTGAAACGTGAGAGATGACCCCTATGAGCTTTCCATCCTGTTGGAGGCTTGAGAGGGTCTTCAGTGCTGTCTCCAGGGAAGCCTCATCAAGGGTTCCAAACCCCTCATCAAGAAAGAGTGAGTCCACCCTCACCTTCCGACTCGCCATCTTGGAAAGGCCCAAGGCTAAGGTCAAGCTCACTATGAAACTCTCCCCGCCGGAAAGGTTTTTGGTGGACCGCACCTCCCCTGCCTGATAGTTGTCGATGACGTTTAGCTCCAGAGGCTGATCATCAGAGCGGATAAGCAGATAGCGGTCACTCATCTTTGCCAGCTGCTTGTTGGCATGGCCCACCATCAGTTCAAAGGTAAGGCCTTGGGCAAAGTTTCTAAACTTCTTGCCATCAGCAGACCCAATCAGAGAGTGAAGCTTCTCCCATTTTTCCACCTCTTTCTTCTGCTTTCCTAGTGATTCCTGCTTATTTTCAATCCGTCTTTTAGCCTCAATGTTTGCCTTGATCTTTGCCTTATATTCAGCAACCGCATCTCTGGCTTCTTGCAATTCATCCTCTTGTTTTTTATATGATAGCTGTAACTCCTCAAGAGGTATTGTTGTAAGGCTTTTAGCCTGTTCACTATCCAATCGAGCAGTTCTATCTTGTCTGCTGGCCTTGAGCGCTGTCTGCCTGTCATCAAGTGCTTTAGCCTTTTGTGCAAGGTGATTGCGTTCAGCTATAGGGAGGCTGGACGAGAGGAACTGCTGCTCTTCGGAAAACCCGATAGTAGTGAGTTCCTCAAGAAATAAATCCTCTTTTTCCTTCAATTGAGACTTTCGCTTAGAAAGTGAGGAATCTAAAGAACCTATTCTGGTTTTGGAAGTGCTGACATGCAGTAAAAGATCAGCACTGGCCACCCTAGCATCTTTTTCCTTAGCTTCAGCTTCCCTAATCGTCTTGGCAAGCTTATCCTCTTCGCTATCGGCATCATTATCCTCATACAGTTCGTGTCTTGCAACTTTTACTTCACCAAAGGATGCTCCAAGTGCCTTGAGTATCTCTTCCTTCTCTAGCAAAGCGCCTTCGTGCGTAGCGATGATCCCCTCAAGGCGTTGTTTTTCCCCTTGTATGATCGCAAGGGTTTCCTCAATACGCTTTTTTTCCTTCTCATTTGCTTGCCAGACGTCCCTGCGTGCATAAAGCGAGTCCATAAGAACATGCAAATCATCTGGTATTTCAGGAATACCGTAGGGAATAAGTTTTTGTAAAACTGCTTCTTTCATCTCAGCAAACAGCTGCTGAGCTTCCTTGAGAGCAGAAACAAGGGTGTCGTATGAAGTTTGGGCACTCTTTTTTGCATGAAAGGCAGCCGACTCTTGTTGTTTTTGTTCATTAAGTGCTGTGTTGGCATCACGTTCCTGAGAAACCAAAGCCTCTATACTGGTTTGCAGATCTTCAGCATCAGTAATCACCTTCGTAAGGGCGGTAATCGTATCTTCCAATGCATCTGGAACAGGGACATTACCCAAAGCAAAAGGGTGTTCCAAGGATCCACATAGAGGGCATGCCTTTCCATCTTGCAGTTTAAATCGGTACTCTTCTAACTCGACAATCTTATGCAAATAGACCATTTCCCGAAGAAGAGCCTCTTTTTCGGCCCGATACTCGCGAAGGAGCTTGTCGCCCAATAGCGTTGAAAGCTCTCCTCGCTTTGTCTGAAGTTCAGATGATAGGGCTGTATGCTTTTTTACAAGGGCATCACTTTTTTCTTTGCAGGCGGCAAGAGCTTTTTCTGCCACTACAAGTGCCTTTGTTCCCCTAGCCTTTTCCTCTTCTTTTTTAGCAATCTCTCTCTGCTTGGTTTCCAATGCTTGTATCTGACCCACTATACCTGTCAGATCAGTTACCAGAGCTCTATCATGGTGATGTTCAGTGCAATAGGTGTGAATATCTGTAAGCTTTTTTTGCAGCTCACTCTCCTTTTTCTCTTCTTTTTCCCTCTGTATCGTGCAGGCTCCAATCGAGGTAACATCTTTAGCTATTGAGGTGGTACTCTCATCGATGCTTGTTGCAATCTGTGCTATTTTCTGGTCCAAAACACGAACTGCCTTGATTATCGGGGCACTCTCCTGCTGCGCCTTTTTGGCTTGTTGAGTCTGTTCTTCAGCTTTGGCAAGTGCTTCAGATCCTGCCTTCGCTTCAGCTTCCAAGGCAGGAAGCACATCCACTTCCCTTGTCAGTGCGGCTTCTTCTTCCTTCTGTTGCTTGCGCAACTCAGAAAGGGTCGCATAAACACCTTCCAAAGCAGAAGCTTTCGTAGCAACCTCTAGGATGCTGCGCTCAGGTGCAAAGGTGAGCATATCGACTTCAAGCCTCGTCTCTTCTTCAGCGAGGTCTCTGATATCCTTCTGTAACTGCTCGATGCCCGTAAGCCAAGCAGTGGCCTTTGTAAGGTCAGATACCGAGGTTTGCAGCTTACTCTCTTCTTGTTGTGCTTGAGCTAGGGCCCTTTCAAGAGCAAGCTCCTCTTCTTGGGTTAGGGTGAGGATGCCTCGGGTTTCAGCTTCCAGGTTCGAAAGGGTGGTTTTCTCATCCCGTAGCCTCTCATGGACGCCAATGGAGATGTCCGAATAGATCTTGGTCCCGGTAATCTGTTCAAGTATCTTGGATTTTTGCTCCACTGTTGCCTTGAGAAAGGTGTCAAAGCCCCCTTGTGCTAGAAGGATTGACCGAGTAAACCGGTCGAAGTCCATGCCGGTCTTCTCCTCCACTGCATTGAGCACTGAGGTAAGCTTGTTTTCCAAGATCTTCTTTTTTCCATCGAACTCTGCAATTTCATGTCTTGGACTCTGCAACTCGCCATCTGCTTTTTTTCTAGACCTATGATGTGCCCAGTGACAACGAAATCTCCCTGCTTGGGATGCGAAGACAACCTCTGCAAAGCACTCCCCTGTCTGACGGCTCATGATGTCATTGCTGCTTTGGGTAATCCTTCCTAGTCGTGGTGTTGAACCATACAGGGCTAGGCATATGGCATCAAGGATGGTGGATTTGCCCGATCCTGTAGGGCCGGTGAGGGCAAAGATGCCGTTGTAAGCATACTCCGGATCTGTAAAGTCTATGTGCCACTCTCCATAGAGAGAGTTGAGGTTTTTGAATCTGAGTTCGAGAATTTTCATCGGCTTACCTTTTATTCTGCTTGTGCGTCTTTTTCAGCTAGAGTCCGCACTATCTCATTGTATGAAGCTATCAGTTCAACCCGCTCGCCTTCAGGGACTTCTGCCTTCTCCAAGCACCGTTTGAAAACTTCAGAAGTATCGAGATCCTCCAGTGTTTCATGGTCATCTATCGCGTTAAGCACCTGGTCATTGGTTCGCTTGTTCTTGATGACGGTTACCACCAGTGAGGAGTTTTCCAAAAGCTCTTCGATCTGCTCACGGAGGTTTCCCGTTGCATCTGATCCTGTGTATTCGATTTCTAGCCAGGCGGAACTTTCTTCATGCTTGAGACGTAGTATTGTTTTTGTAATATCTTCCAAGGACCCGGTTATTCGTACCAGTTGCTGGAAGCTAGGGACAAGAAGAGGTGAGGTTGTGGGTTCTGTACCATTGAACTCTACCAGTACTACCTGTTTGTCCTGTTTCGCTTCCCCAAACCCCATGGGGATGGGGGAGCCGCTGTAGCGCATGTGAGAGATTCCTCCCACAAGTTGGGGGACATGCAGATGGCCCAAGGCGAGATAATCGATGGATGGGGGGAACATGTCACTGCCTACATGACTTAACGAGCCTACATACAGCTCGCGCACTCCGTCCCCTTCGACAGTCTTTCCCCCAGCAGCAAAGAGGTGGCCCATGGCAATGATGGGGACAAAGGGATGGCCTTCCTTGGACAAAGCTTCTTGCTTTGCCTCAGCCAAAGAGCAGACCTCCTCGTAGTGGAGGCGCATCCCCTCAGCTAGCTTGATATTTTTATCTTCCAAGGTTTCCCCTGGCTCCACCGAGCGGATATCCCTGTCCCGGAGATAGGGAACAGCACAGATGATGGCTTCTGGTCTGCCATCATGGTAGAGAGTAAGCACTTCGTCTTCGACTATCTCTGCTTTTGCTCCTATCACATGGACATTGAAGGCCTGTAGCAGTGCTTTTGGAGCATTGAGGAAGGTTGGGGAGTCATGGTTTCCTCCGATGATGACACTACTATGGCATGAGGTCACTGAAAGACGCGAAAGGAAGTTATAATAGAGCTTCTGAGCCATATTGCTTGGGGTGGTGGTATCAAAGACATCACCACTGATCAAGAGGATATCTATCTGCTGATCAATAATCGTATCAAGCAGCCAGTCGAGGAAGAGGGAGAACTCTTCATAGCGCTTTTGTCTGTAAAGCATCCTTCCGAGGTGCCAGTCAGAGGTGTGCAGTAGTTTCATCGGATCTCCTTACACAGAAGTATAGCAGATTTATAGCGAGGGGGGATTGTTGGATTGTGAATATTATCCAAATCCAAAGACAGTAAGTTAGCAGATACATCCAATACGTCTTCTAAAAATATTGTGTATCCGTGTAAAAATATCATCAGGATACATTTGATTTTGCAGTACTTCTATAAGAATATTTTATATCTTCATTGATTAATATTTTATTTAATACTACTATATTATTAGTAGTTGCTTAATAAAGGTTATTAATATTATGAAAATATCATTTATCACTCCATCGAAAGCTCAAAGAATCATAACTGAAAATGTTCGGGAACGCCGTCTTCAACTAGATCTCACCCAAGAAGGACTTGCACAACGCTCAGGAGTTCCTTTGCCAACACTTCGTAGATTTGAACAACAAGGCTTGATTTCCCTAGAATCTTTTTTAAAGTTACTAATGGTACTTGGTAATTTGGAGGAAGTTGTCAAAGCAACGACCATAAAACAAAAACCCTTCTCTTCCATTGATGAAGTGCTTTCTACTGATACCACCCCCAAACGCAAAAGAGGCAGCCGCAATGAATAGGTTTTTATCAGTGAGAGAGATTACAGTCTCTCTTGAATTTGGACAGAGTAAATTCCCAGTCGGACGTCTGGCTCTAAGAGATAATAGAATCTACTTTGAATATGATGCTCAATTCATCGAACAAGAGCTAGAAATATCACCGTATATGCTCCCTCTCAGACCAGGGGTAACAGTCTTTGACAATAGCCTTTTTGCAGGTCTGCCTGGTGTGTTCAATGACAGCCTCCCCGATGGTTGGGGGCGTCTCTTGTTTGACCGTTTAGCGCAATCACAAGGAATCTTACCTTCGGAAGTTTCACCATTGGATAGGTTGGCCTATGTAGGGAAAACTGGGATGGGTGCTTTGGTATATGAGCCAGAAGTCATTGTTAACAGAGAAAATGGGAAAATTTGTCTTGATACTATTGCTCAACAAGCATTGGAAGTCTTAAAAGGTTCCTCAGAAGAGATTTTACAGGATCTTCTTGCATTAAATGGTTCTTCAGCAGGTGCACGTCCGAAAGCTTTAATTGATGTATCTGTAAACAGAGAGAATATTATTCATGGTAATAGCAAACTAGCGAAAGGGTATGAACCGTGGCTGGTGAAATTTCCCAATACCCTCGACGGCCTTGATTCTGGTGCTACAGAGTATGTCTATG
>CAYSIH010000022.1:0-14527 GCA_964431005.1 uncultured Sphaerochaeta sp.
AACATCGCCTGGGCTGCAGCTTGGGCTTTCTCTGCCTCAGCGATCCCATGGATAATCTTAGTCTGTTCAAAGGCTAGACGAATCTTGGCATCATTGATGTTGACCCCTTCCTTTTCATACTGGCCAATCTCCTCAAGGGTGAGGAAGGTAAAGAGTTTGAGAAACTTGATGACATCCTCATCGTTTACGTTGCGCCAGTACTGGTAGAAGTCATAGGGGGAGAAAAGTTCAGGATCAAGGAAGACCGCACCCTTTTCGCTTTTACCCATCTTCTGTCCATCAGAGCGAGCTATGAGGTTGAAGGTCATACCATAACAGGATGCTGATTCAGTCTTCCTGATCAAGTCTATACCCGCTACAATGTTGCCCCACTGATCATCTCCACCGATCTGCAGACGACAGTCATGATCGCGATAGAGGGTGAGAAAGTCATAGGACTGTAGAAGCTGGTAGTTGAACTCAATAAAGGAGAGGCCCCGTTCGAGCCTGGCCTTATAGGATTCAAAGGTCAGCATCCTGTTTACCGAGAAGTGCCGACCTATCTCCCTGAGGAAATCGATATAGTTCAGGTCGGTAAGCCAGTCTGCATTATTGACCATTATAGCCTTGCCCACCCCTTCAGGAGGAGTTTCAGAGAAGTCGACTACCGTACCCAACTGATCCTTGATGGATGCACAGTTAGCATTGACCTCTTCAGGGGTAAGCATCTTGCGCAGCTCAGTCTTGCCCGAGGGATCCCCGATCATGGCAGTGCCCCCACCGACAAGGGCTATGGGATTATGTCCTGCCAGTTGCAAGTGGTGCATCGCAAAGAAAGGAACCATATGCCCGATGTGTAGGGACTTTCCTGTGGGGTCAGCCCCAACATAGAAGGATATACTCTCCTTGTCCATCAATGCACTGAGTGCTTCCATATCCGTGAAAGCCTTGACGAACCCACGGTCCATCAAGGTCTGTAATGCCTTATTCATAATCTAAGCCTCTACCCTTTTGTACTCTTTTGTCGCCTTGTTGATGGTTGAAACCAACTCGGCGATGGGAACACGAACCTGTTCCATACTGTCTCGGAAGCGAAGCGTCACCGTATTGTCCTCAAGGGATTCATAGTCGACAGTGACGCAGTACGGCGTTCCAATCTCATCCATGCGTCGGTAACGCCTGCCAATGGCACCGCTTACATCAAAGAACGTGACAAAATCGTCCCGAAGTTCTTTTTCCAACTTGGAGGCAAACTCTGCAATTCCATCCTTCTTTACCAGAGGGAGCACCGCTACAGTCACCGGAGCGATCCTAGGATGGAAGTGCATCACTGTACGAACATCCCCTCCTTCAAGGGTCTGCTCTTCATAGGCATCGCTGAGTGCCATAAGCACATTGCGTGTCAGCCCGGCAGAAGTCTCCACCACGAAGGGAATATACCGCTCATTGGTCTGGGGATCGAGGTAGTTCATCTCTTTGCCGCTAAATTCCTGATGCTGGGTAAGATCATAGTCTGTGCGGTTATGCACGCCCTCAAGTTCCTGCCAACCCATGGGAAAGAGGAACTGGATATCATAGGCATCCTTGGCATAGAAGGCGAGTTCATCAGGGCCATGCTGGTGCCAGCGCAAGCTGGAAGGCTTGATGCCAATCTTCTCATAGAAGGCCATCCTCTGCTCCTTCCAGTAGGCGAACCAATCTTCGTCGCTACCAGGTTTGCAGAACCACTGCATTTCCATCTGTTCAAACTCACAGGAGCGGAAAATGAAGTTCTTTGTGGTGATCTCATTGCGGAAGGACTTGCCGACCTGTGCAATGCCAAAGGGAATTTTCACCCTGCTAGACTGCACTACACTTTTGAAATCCACATAGATGCCCTGAGCAGTCTCTGGACGGAGATAGATGGTTGAACCCGAATCGACATCGGCTCCGATATGCGTGGAGAACATCAAGTTGAAATTCCTCGGTTCGGTAAAGCTTTCCTTCGTTCCGCAAGTGGGGCAAGCTCCGTTGAGATCGATCTGGTCGGCCCTGAAACGGGATTTGCACTGTTTGCAGTCAACCATGGGGTCGGTGAAGTTCGCAAGGTGGCCGCTGGCCTCCCAGACACGGGGGTGCATCAGAATCGATGAGTCAAGGCCGACGATGTCGTCATGGATCTGCGTCATCTCCTTCCACCAGAAGTCCCGAATATTATTCTTCAGCTCGACACCCAATGGGCCGTAGTCATACGCCCCATTCAGTCCACCATAAATCTCACTGGACTGGAAAATAAATCCACGACGCTTACACAGCGAGACAATCTTGTCCATTGTTACTTCAGCCATATTTTCAACCCTCACTTCTCAGCACTGACAATGCTGTCTCTATTCTTGCTAATGTTTTCTCCTGCCCAAGCAGGAAAATCGAATCAAACAGGGGAAGACTTACCAAACTACCGGTAAGTGCCACCCTCAAAGGTAGGAACACCCCGTTTACCTTGACGCCCAACTCCTCAGCCAAGCCAACCATACTCTTCTCCATCTCCTCGTTAGGAGCTTTGCCTGCCAATCCTTTCTTCAGGATGGCATACGCCCCTTCAAGGGCAACAAGCGCGACAGAAGGGTCAACATTTTTAGCCACAAACAGGGAAGGGTCACTATACTCAGGTTCCTCAAAAAGGAAACGGGAGAGGGGTACCACATCACTGAGGGTCTTCAGACGCTCCTTCACCACAGGGACCAAAGCATCAAACTTGGCTTGGACCTCAGGGGAGTGAATCTCTGAAACAAAACCAGCCTCCACCATATAGGGAAGCAACAGCAAAGAGAGCTTCTCATCACTCATCTGACGGATATACTGACCATTGAACCAATCAAGCTTCTTGTAGTCGAACACCCCTGGGGACTTGCTGATCTTCTCCAAGGAGAAGACCTCTTCAAGCTCTTCCTTGGTGAAGAACTCCCTCTCTCCATCATAGGACCACCCTACCATGCTGACATAGTTTATCAGCGCTTCAGGAAGATATCCCTTCTCTTTAAAATCTTTCACAGAGGTTGAGCCATGGCGTTTGGATAGCTTTTGTCCATCCTTACCCATGACCATGGGAAGATGACAGTATAAGGGTGGCTCCCAGCCAAAGGCTTCATACAAGAGTATATGCAGGGGCCCTGAAGGGATCCACTCCTGGGCACGCATGATGTGCGTAATGTGCATCATATGGTCGTCAATGACGTTTGCCAGATGATAGGTAGGAAAGCCATCGCTTTTCAGGAGGACAGGATCGGGGCTTACATCCCGATTGCGTCTGGTAATATCACCCATAAGCACATCGTGGATAGTTGTCTTGCCCTCAGTGGGGACCTTGAGGCGGATGACACTCGAAAGTCCCTGCTCTTCGAGCTCAGAGCGCTCTTGGTCACTGAGGCTTGAGCAGTGTCGGTCATAGCCTTGTATCTCACTTTTAGTCTCCTGCTGTTCAGACCGAAGAGCACTCAGTCGCTCAGGAGTGCAGTAGCACCGGTAGGCTTTGCCGTCAGCGACAAGCTGCTCGGCATAGCTCTTATAGAGCTCAAAGCGTTCGCTTTGGACGTACGGTCCGTATGGACCGCCGACAAGGGGACCTTCATCCCACTTGAGGCCAAGCCAGTTGAGGGTATTGTACAAATCCTCCAAGGATTCGTCGCTATACCGTTCCTGGTCGGTGTCCTCTACACGAAGAATGAATTTTCCCCCGTTTGCACGGGCAAAAAAATAATTGAACAAAGCTGTGCGCACTCCACCGATATGTTGCAGACCGGTTGGAGAGGGGGCGTAACGTACTCTAACTTCCATCAGGATATACTCCTTCTCAATAGTACTGTTGTACCGCAAATACGAGATAATGGCAACAATCCGCTGAATTCTGCTGGTAGGATTTGAGTTTGGACGCCCAAAGAAAAATCACAGTCCTCTTGAATAAACAGAATATCACCCTCAGTATATATCCTGAAACTTCTCTCCTACAAAACAATGTTTTTTACCTCTTTTTAGGGATAGGACGAGGTCTGGGCATTGACCCTAATTCCTAATTTGATATAGAGTTCAACCAATTATATTTAGGAGGACTCCCCTGTACGCTATACCTACTGCAACCACATTTGGAGACGGCAACCACAGAGAGCTGCGAAGGCTTTTTACCTTTCCAGCCATCCTATTCGCCATCATCTTCATTGCTGATATGTTTGCCTCAAAGCTTGCTCTGTATACGAGCAGTTCTACGATACTTTTTTTAGCCATCTCCCTGATAAGCCTTTTGTTGGCTTACCATCTTCATAGCTCGATGGTCCGCATAGGACGAATCCCCTTCCTCTTAGCCCGTCCACAACGCAAGGAGTACATCCTCCTAGTTAATGACATTCTCCTTAATCAGGAGTTTCGTAAGCTAAAAGGGTTCTTCCACCATACAAGCCATATCTACGACCATGTCATCCGTGTCTCCTATATCTCGTACGTGATAGCCAAGGCATTGCACCTGGACTACCGTTCAGCTGCCAGAGGCGGCCTTCTGCATGACTTTTTCCTGTATGACTGGAGGGAGCGTAAGGCTACTGACACCAGCAAGGCAATGCATGGACGTGAGCATCCGCATATTGCCTTGGCAAATGCAAGAGAGCAGTTTGAGGTAAGTGATCTGGAAGCTGACATAATCGTGAAGCATATGTTTCCCAAGACACGGGCTTTGCCGCGGTACAAAGAGAGCTTTGTAGTCTCTCTGGGAGATAAGATCGCTTCAGTCTACGAGTATTCAATCCTGCTGAAACACCGCCTTATGCGTGCCAGCACGCAAAGGGCGTAAGGGTATCACTACCCATACGCCCCCACTATCGGCCCAACAGCGTTCAACTCATTTCTTCAGAAACCAATCGACCACACTCTTTACAACCTTGTCCTGAGCAGGAAGGTCCTTATCATACGGCATAAAGTGTGAAGCTGCAGGAATGTGCAGATGCTTGTTATCCCCCTTGGGTTTCTCGGCGACTAGTCGGCTCGCTGATTGTGGCACGGTCTTGTCCAACCCCCCACTGATGACCAAGGTATCAGCCTTGAGGTTATCAAGGGAAGCTATTGCCTGACGGCGTACCCGTTCCAACTCCCATACTGCCGGAGGGAAGATATACGACCAGTATTGTGAACCCAGAAACTCATCGTCCCCCTCATCACCTTCATAATAAAAATGGTACTCAGGATCACTTTTCCACTCCACTTTTTGTCGTTTTACAAAATGGCGGAATAGCCTGAGCTTCCACACAGGTATGGAAGGTATGATGAGAGCCGGTGCCAACAGGGCGAGGCGTTCAGAATCAAAGGCGTCAGCTATGATGGTGGCTATGGCCCCACCCATCGAGTGCCCCACTAGATACACACTCTCATAGCTTTGGGCAAGCAGAGCATAGGCGTCATAGATAGTGCCTATCCAGTCTTCAGCCTTGGAAGAGAGAAAATCATCTCCGCTGGTTCCATGTCCGGGCATACGGGGGGCATAACAATCAAAACCCGCCTCATAAAGATCCACCCCTGGTCTGATGAGTTCCCCTGGGTATCCGCTGAAGCCATGGACAAGCAGGACAGCCTTTTCGGCCTTCTCCTGATGGACCATCTGCCATGATCGGGCACACTTGCGAACAGGGGCCTTGTCCTGATAGTGATTCGTATCCCATGCCAACACATCATACGAAATATGCATCTTTGGCCTCCTTACCACGATTGCTTGAGAAGATTCAGCAAATCGATTCTGCTACGCACTTTTGTCTTGGCAAAGATATTTGCCACATGGTTATTCACCGTATTTGCACTGATGCCAAGATCGGATGCGATCTCCTTGTTGGTCATACCGTTGCTTACCAGTTGGATTACAGAAAACTCCCTTTCGGTTATATGATAAAGAGAGAGGTCTTCCAGGGTAAGATCTTTCTTTGTAATGGCCCCCTCCTTAGCCATCCTGACAAACTCCATAAATAGGAATGTCATCACACTGATGGAAAAGGCAAGAAAATAGACTCCGTACATCAGTATCTTGATAGAGGGAAAGACCAGGGAAAGCAGGATGAAAGGCAACATGGTGGCACTGACAATGATGATGGTGATGCACGTAGCCCTTGCTGTCTTGTTCGCGATAGAGGAGAGGTTCTTAAGCATGATGATGAGACAAAACCCCACAACAAACACAAACAGGAGGATCATCAGGTCATCAAGGGTCTTGTTGCCCGTAATGGCATGAAAGATTCCAAGACCTAGATATATCACGGCAAGCAGTGTGAAAATTGTCTTGTAGGGATTCCTCCAGGGGTGTGCTATGACCCAAGTGGTGAAATATGGCAGAAACACTGTCAGAAAGGTCACATCTGCAATAAAGACAGCACCTATGATATAACCCATCACAACAGAGGCAATCCCCGTGAGGAAGAGTTCTGAAATAAACTGCAGGGCAAGAAGCATCATGCATCCCAACAGGGATGCATGACAGATAATAAAGAATTTGGTCCAGTTATGCGACGTATGCATGCTGTATACGATAGCAAGAGCTAGCGTCATACAGCCTAGGGCAAACGAGATCATATAGACCAGCAAAGTCAATCCACTCACTGATTCTACCCCTTATGCATACCTAACTGTTTCTGATTATGCGTAAGGTCGGCAAGTCCGCAGATCTCGGTAATATCATTCAGGAGCGGTACCAATGATATGGCAGCCAACCCCAGATCCTTCTCAACCAGACGGTTATAGTTATTTGCATTAAGGGAAGCCTTTGCCTTGGCAGGATAGAGCTTCAAATGCAGATACATGCCGTCGGTAAGCAGATAGGAGGCATCAGAGTTGAAGCCAGGCAGGGACTTTTCCAAGGCACTGGTTATCAGAGAAGTCTCTCCGACAAATCCTCTGGGAGTCTGCAGGTGCAACAGATACCAAATGGGCATCGAGGGATTGGTCCACGCCAATCCTACTCTCTTCTTCTTGGCATAGGGAAGCAGCTTCTTCACCTCGGAGGGGCTGACTTCGAGGTCGGCAAGGCCGAACAGGACCCAAACCACTGAGTAGTTACCAGTATTGCGGTAGCGCGAGGCCAGTGTTATCAGATGCTCAAGATCCTTGAACTCTTCCTCCCATAAGACTGTAAGATTGGAATAACGGCAATCTTTGCGCATCTGAGAGAAGTAGAGAGCTTCAGCTTCGCTGGCTGTAACTATCAGGATAGTCCTGCGCGGCTTATTAGATACTTTTTTACGTGCCATGGTCAGACCTCCTTGTCCGTATTGTCGTCAACAAAGTAAAACTCTGAAAGAATCGGTAACGAGCCAAAGGCTCCGTTCATGTACTGTGCTTGGGTCTTATCCCTGTTCTTGGAGTACTTGAAATCTGCAAGACTGTAATAGACAGTGGCGCTTTCGCTGTTTTTTTCAGCAAAATAGATACCATCACGGCGCATCAGCCCAGGTTGCAATAACGAGGGGTTACAGTCGATGGCAAGCATCTGTGATCCATAACCGGTATTGCTCGCTTCAAAGATTTCAACGATATGAGCCAGTACATAGGGATGGAGCAACATGCCAAAGTCATCGATGATCAGGGTTCTGGGCTTGATGAAGCTTTCAAAGAAAGCAACACCGACAAGGCAGAGCCTCCTTAGGCTCAAACTCTCCAAGGAGAAGTATGATGCATAGTGCTGGGTGACGTTGGTATGGACAAAGATCAGACGGTCATCCTTGATTTTGATATCACGGATATCGGTGATATCAACACTCCACAGGAAGTTGGTCAGCTGTTTTATCCAATCGGGGTGCTCGGTAAGCTGTGCTATGAGGTACTTCTCACTCAAGCTGGAAACACCCATGGGCAACAGGTGCAGACACTCATCAATCCAGGTGTAGAGGGGAAGCGTGGTCTCACTGCCCTTTTCCATAGATGCGGAGAGGAAGGAGTGCTTTTCGTCTACCTTCGAAATCAGACGCTTCTTCTCCCCTCGGTAATGTTTACCGAATCGGTACTTATAGGAAAGGTCAGCATCATCAAGCAGAAGAGATGCCTCATTGAGTTTTCGTTCAAACATAAGGCGTTTCGAACGACCGATCATGGTAAACATGGACTCTTCAAAAATCTTCTCCCGGTCGGCAACCAGGGTGTAGATAGCAATGGTAGAGTCCTGATTCTCATCGCCTTGCTCCAATACTACTCGGATGATGATGGTGGCGGGTTGCCCCTTTTCATCTGAGTATGCAAAAGAAGTTCCACTAAGAATCTGCAACGGATTTACCGTCTCTTCTGGTGCAGTCACTATCCCTTTCAAAGCTTCAAGTGCCCGGACAAAGGAGCTTTTCCCAGCTCCGTTGGGCCCTATGATGGCTGCGGTCTTGATAAGCTTGAGCTTCTCATTGACTGCAACCACTTTAGACTCAGGAAACCTATTGTCCCTAACAGCTTCAAATGAAATAGTCTGTGCAGACTGTACGGACTTAAAGTTCGCAATAGTCATATCAAGCAGCATACGCTACCTCCTTACTCACCCACTGGGTGTACATCATAAAATCATACCTTCCATCTTCTCGTATACCTTTGGCCATTCATTGAGGACAGCAAGCATACGACCGGGAAGCGTCTCATCACCATGGTTATCTGTTGCTATTAGGTCAACCAGTCCCCCCTCAAGGTAAGGCAAGGCAGTACCATCTTCAACAGCTTCAACATTCACCTGAACCAAGGCACCCAAGCCTCGCAACCGCTCCAAAGCAGTGCTTTGAGGAGTCAGCCACCGGTACCTCTCCGCGTGGGCCAAGATTATCGTAAGGCCTTGGTCTTGCAACTTCTCCAAGCGGGGGAGCAGGTTTGCCGGAGGAAGAGAGAGCCCAAACTCAACCAAGGCATATTTGTCTGCAATGGGGATGCACTTCAACTCCTCTTGGGTACCTACAAAAAGCTCGCTTCCCAGATAGGTCACCATTCCCATGTTCAAGGCCATCTTCGATGCCCACGCAAACGTATCACGCAGTGATCCGATATCAGTTTTCACATACGGGTTGTAGATATGGGGCGTAAAGGCAATAGAAGTGATTCCACTCTCTTTATAGAGGTTCAACATGCGAAAGAACCCTTCACGCGATACATATCCGTCATCGATCTGAGGTAATAAGTGACAATGGAAATCACAAAAGCCCATTTGGAACTCCTGCCTTTGATTATACCCAGAAATAGGTGTTTGTGAAAGGACAAAGATCAGAGAGTTGTAAAATAGGCTATCAAAGAGGTCAAAACTCCACCATAGGGGCTGCTTGAGAGCTTTCCGAGTGCATATGGTGCTTAACAGTATGTACTTCACTGACCACATCGGCTATCGAAATGAGGCAAGGCAGGGCATCGCGGCCGGTAATGACGAGGTGAGGAAATCCCTTTTCAGCTTTATGGTCTGCCAACCAGAGACAAACAGCCTCTGCATCAAGGTACCCTAAGCTGAGGGTGTAGGTGAACTCATCCAGGACAATAAGGTCAAACGCTGAGGTGGAGATCCATCTCTTTACCTGTTCCCACCCCTTGGCCGCGAGAGTCGCATTGGTTTTTGCATTGTCTCCAACCCAGGTAAACCCACTACCAAAACTCTTCCAGACGACACCAAGCTTTTGAGCTGTGCGGTATTCACCGCTATCGAGGCTTTCGGGATTGGCTTTGATAAATTGGGCAACAGCACATGTTCCACCATGACCCAAAGCCCTCATCAGCTGGCCCATCGCCGCGGTGGTCTTTCCCTTTCCTTCTCCGGTATATACTAATATTCTTGGTTTCATCATTAATCCGCAGTCATTATCTGAGTCTTGATCAAATGTCCATCGACAATACCTGTTGTTCCGTCGATCTGTTTCATAGCCTGGTCCTGTTGGCTGGCAACCTTTTTCAGGCGTAGCAACTGGTCATAACTCTTTGTATCCCCACTTGCATTATAGACCTTGTTCATCAAGGCAAGGGCTTCTGAATACTGGCCCATACCCTCCAGCAACAAGGCTGCATTATATCCACTCGGGACATGAGAGCGTTGCTCCCATACCTGATAAAATACTTCATAAGCCTGTCGGAGATCACCTTTTTCGGCAATCTTATATGCATGGGCAACATCAGCCTTTGGCTTGTTGGCCATTAGGGAGACCCTTGATCTGGACCATGAAGGGGCAAGCTGTTTGGCAACCTTGGCGGGAAAATCCCTGATCATCTCATCATAGAGGGTAAAGAAGGGGGGAGCGAATCCACTGGAGTAGCTACGCTCATTCTTGTCATGGCAGTCATCGCATGAACCAAAGGTAGTCTTGCCCAAAGCCGTCTCCTTCGTTTTCTGGGATGTGAAGCTCTGTGTGGCAAGAATCCTATTGGACAGAAGATCGATGAGGGTGTAGGTAAACGTCACCGTTGCCTGCTGTTCAAGATAGAAAGACCTTCCGACGACCTTCTCGTAGGAGATGACTTTAGCTGCAGCAACAGCTGCTGAGTCCTTAGGATCAGGTGCTGGATTTTCTGTCACCCACTCCTTGATATCCCTGCCAATGATCTGCTCTTCGCTGTTCATGTACGTGATGGAGCTCTTCAGAAGGGCGTCTACGCCTTGCTCCCTGAGAAGAGCATAGGCGTTCTCTCCGTTCATACCCAAGGTGAGGTAGGCATCTGTTGTCTTATGGGGTAGCACGGTGAAGTACTCGGTGTTTACCATGGCATCAACAAGGTATGCAGTACTTGCTTCGGCCACCTTGGCGTTGAGATTCGAATCATATCCGCTACTTAGGGTAAAGGCGGATTCACTGGAGCCCTTAATCCAAGGGGGAAGCATCCCACCACGAGGGGTGACATACATTTCGGTTGAGGCGATGGCAATGTTGCGATGGTTACTGACATCAACATCACTGGGGACGAGGTGTCGTACATTGATGGACGTTGCACACGAGGTAAGAACAAAAAATGTCATCATACCTATAATACCCAGAACTGCCCGCTTTTTCATGAGAGACCCTCCTCAGAAGCCAGATACTCAGAAGCAACTTGTATGGCACGTGCCATGCCCCTGTTGTCAGCTATGCCCTTACCGGCAATGTCGAATGCTGTGCCATGGTCCACACTGGTGCGCAAAAAAGGCAGGCCCCACGTAATGGAGATGGTCTGGTGAAAATCCAGGGTCTTTGCCGCAATATGCCCCTGGTCATGATACAAGGAGATAGCCGAGCTATACTTACCCTCTTTTGTCTGATGAAATACTGAGTCCGCCCCTATGGGACCAACTACATTGACTCCCCTAGCCCTAGCCTCTGCAATTGCAGGTTCAATGGCAAGAGCCTCCTCATTGCCAAACAGGCCGTGCTCTCCGCAGTGCGGGTTGAGTCCGGCAACTGCCATTGGCAAAGATTTGTCGAAGACGCTGTTAGAGATGCTTATGCTCTCACACTGGAGAATGGTCTTCAACAGGCTCTCTTTGGTGACAGCCTTACAAGCATCAGAAAGGGAGAGGTGCCTGCTATGGAAGAAGATTTTCATTCCCAAGGTATCAAACATGGTTACCGCTTCCTTCGAACCGGTGAGATGGGCAAGGATCTCTGTATGCCCGATATGAGGGATGTTGGCCGCTTGCAGAGCTTCCTTATGTAAGGGAGGGGTCACAATTGCCCTGCAATACCCCTCACTGACCAGTGATACACACATCTTGATCGATTCATAGGCAACCTTGCCACACATGGCACTGACCTCTCCATAGGCAAACTGGGCGAGGTCCACTCCCCCAACTTCATAGAGGATGCGTCCCTTCCCTTCTTGTTGGGCTACTTGCAAGGAGGCAAGGGAGTTAACCACTGCTTCAAAAGCGCCCGGAAGGTGCAGGTCCCTTGCACACTTTGCAAATAGGGGTGACGATCCCACCACTACAACCTGTAGTGATTCAGATGCACCTACCAGTGTTTTAAGGAGTATCTCAGGGCCAATTCCTGCAGGATCACCCATAGGAATGGCCAAATATTCATCTCGTTTCTTCATATGAGCCAATCATAGCAGTGTGAAACAGGGCTGTCCAGAGTTACCATAACTATCTGGGATTGACCAATAACCAATTGACAAGTGAATGAGCTTCTTTTACTGTTATACATATAAGGGAAGAGATGTTTATCAAGGAGTATGAACATGGCTAAATACCGTGAGGAAGAAGAAGACCTCGATGATGAAGAAGAACGTTACTTTAGGACACTTGAAGACGAGGAAGACGCTTACTTGGCTGACTTGTACGATGCACCAGAAGTAATTGAGTTCGGTGATGATGACGATGAACCCCTCGACGATGTGGAAGACGAGGATGAGCTCATCGATGATGCATTCATGATTGATGGAGATGAGTCGTTCGAAGCGATAGTCTTTGACGATGATGAAGACGAAGATGATTTTACTCTCGATGACCTAGAGTTAGATGATGATGATGATGAATTGTAGAATAATGGGATATCGATATCATTGAGCAAAGCCTCCCTACGGGGAGGTTTTTTATTGGAAGACAAGTTTACATCATCGCACTCCTCAAGAAAAATACACAAAGAAGAAATAACTTAAAGAGAATGCATGCAGAAGAAAGTTTTTTATGTTTCTATGTAAAGATACTTGCACTCCTCCTAGTTACTATGTATAGTAACGCAATCACAAGGAGAACACTATGAAAAAACTTGCCATCCTCACCATCCTACTCATAATCCCTGCTTTCCTATTTGCCCAGGCATCAGGGGAAACGAACAAAGAAGGAGTTGCCATCGGCATTTCCAAGATGGTAGCCCACCCCGCCCTCGATGCTATCGAGCAGGGTATCCAGGACTATCTCAACAGTACTGACATACAGGCAACCTTTGACCTCCAAAACTGCAACGCAGAGATCGCAACCGCAATTGCCATAGCCCAAAAGTTCAAAAGTGACAAGAAAGATCTGGTAATTGGAATAGCCACCCCACCCTCTCAGGCTCTTGCCCAGGTCATTAGTGACAAACCGGTGGTATTTGGAGCAATTACAGATCCCTTGGCAGCAGGTTTGGTCGCTAACTACGATAGGACAGAACCTACCAATATAGCAGGCATCTCAGACCTCAACCCTGTTGAATTACAGTTGGATACCTTCTTCGCCATCACTGGGATTCAAAGGCTGGGGATGATTTACACCAGCGGTGAGGCTAACGGGATAGCGATGATGGAACTTGCTAGGGACATCTGCAAAGACCGAGGTGTTGAGTTTGTCGCAGCGGCGGTGAGCAACTCCAGTGAAGTGAAGATGGCGGCCCAATCCATCGTCGGACGTATCGACGGGATGTACATAGCCATTGACAACACAGTAGTCAGTGCCATTGCAGGGGTAAGCGATGTATGTAGGAAAGCGGGTATCCCTCTTTTCAATACCGATACCACCAGCAGTGAGGCCATCGACTTCTTGATGAGCTGGGGCTTCAACTACTATACAGTAGGAGTGGAGACAGGCAAGGTAGTGGAAAGAATCCTCAACGGAGAAGACCCCAAGGATATCGGTGCGGTGTTCTTTGATGACCCTACGCAGTTCGAACTCTGGTTCAACCTTGATGTGGCAAAGAGTCTGGGCATCAGTATTGATGAAAAGCTCTTAGCCTCAGCGGCAGTGGTCTTCCAGGATGGAAAAAAGATACAGAGAGACTAAGAGTTTATTGCTTGGAAAGTCATATTCACCCTGTGTTCAGCATAGCCTTTGTGGTAAAGAGAATCTGGTCCAGACTCAGATTCTCTTTTCTTTGGTTCGGAACTCCAATAGGATCCTCTAGCAGGTGAAACAACCTTGTGCGTTCATCAGTGAGAGAGTACCCTTTAGGCTATCTTAGGAGGCTCACATGACTCAACAAAAACATAAGAAAAAAGTTTGGATACTTATTTCCTTGCTGCTGGTCTTGGCATTTTTGCTCACCGCTTGCTTGCCAGGGACACCCAATACGACAGGGGAAAAGCCTGCTGGCTTCTTCCTGGGCATCTGGCACGGGTGGATCGCCCCCATATCTCTCATTGTTGGATTTTTCGATCCGGCTGTACGCATATATGAAGTGCGTAATACAGGCTGGCTGTACGACTTTGGCTTCTATATTGCTATTATCAGTGGCTTTGGAGGCCTCTCATTGGCTAGAAGCAAAGCACGAAGAAACAGATAGGAAAATAGAAGAATCTATTCCATTGCAGTATCATTGGATTTCCTAGAGCCACAATACTCATGTTTTACAATCGATATGCATAACTTATGAATTAATATTCATTATTGTGCATAATACGATTTACAAAACAGAAGAATAAAGTTATAGTGGCGCAAACGCAGTTTCCCTTATTTGGAGGATATCTTTATGAAAATCACACTTCGCACTACAGCGCTGTTACTGGTTGTACTACTTACTACTGGTTCTTTTGTTTTTGCAGGCGGCTCTTCTGAAAAGCCAGAAGCCTCAGACTACAAGGTAGGAGTATCAAAACTCCTAGCACACCCAGCACTGGATGCTGCAGAAAAAGGGATGATGGACTACCTTGCAACAACAGG
>CAYSIH010000023.1:0-14521 GCA_964431005.1 uncultured Sphaerochaeta sp.
ATACCCCAAGTTTCATGATAGGTTCAAGCAGGACAGCCCCTGCCTTGGCCATGGCAAGCTTCATCGCCCCTCTAGCAGCAAGCTTGAATGCCATCTCACTGGAGTCCACCGGGTGCTCCTTTCCATCGACGAGGCTGATGCCCACATCAACTACAGGATAGCCAGCCAGGAACCCTTCGAGCATCTGCTCATGCAGACCTTTCTCGATGCCCGGTATATATCCCTTGCTGACTGCCCCACCCTTAATGACGTTGGCAAAGCTATAGTGCTCACCGCGTTCAATGGGCTCGATCTCAATCATAACCCTAGCATACTGGCCATGGCCTCCACTTTGCTTTTTGTGTGAGTATTCGACCACGCCGCTGTTCTTCGTTATCGTCTCCCTATAGGCTACACGGGGAAGCTTGGTCTGGATGGTAATCTTCTGCTTCTCCATGATCTTATTAAGGATCATGTTGATGTGCAACTCTCCCATTCCAGAGACCACACTCTCCTTAGTCTCTTCGTTGAAGCGAATCATGAAGGTGAGGTCCTCTTCCTTGACCTTATGCAGAGCTTCGTTCATCTTCACTTCACTCTTTTTATCGTCAGCTGTGATGGCCAGAGCATAAATTGGCTGAGGGAAGGCTACCTTCTTGAATTTGAACTTCAGTTCCGGATTTTCCAGAAGGGTTGAGTTGGTTGCTGTAATATTGCTTTTTGCTATGATACCGATATCTCCGGCAGCCAAGGAATCCACTTCAATGAGCTTTTTCCCTAACATCCTGTAGACCTTTCCTGCACGCTCCTTCTTTCCGAGCGAAGGATTGTACAGCTCTGTCTCTCCTTTGAGGGTACCAGTCACCACTTTTACAAAGCTGAGCTTGCCGCTGAACTGATCCAAGGTGGTCTTGAACACTACTGCACTTACCGGCCCCTCTTCTGTGATGGGGTAGGCTGTGACAGTGCCTTCCTTGTCATATACCCACTCATCCTTACCCAGAGGTTTGGGGAAGTTGTAGCGGATGAAGTTAAGCATGCTGGTAACGCCTAGACCAGTTTCTCCAGCACCACAGAACACAGGAACAACACGGTTAGCTTCAAGGCCTTCGCGCAGTCCGCGTCTGATATCTTCCTTGTCCAAGGTACCTACTTCAAAGTATCTCTCGATGAGGTCATCAGCACCCTCTGCTGCATTTTCAATAAGGGAGGTGCGATAGCCCTCGACATACTCCTTCATATCTTCAGGAATATCAATTATTTTCTCTTTCCCATCTTCACCAAGCACATAGGCCTGGTTTTCTATGAGGTTGATGACACCACTAAACTCTTTTCCTGCTCCTATGGGTATGACTACCGGAACAAAAGTTGTCTTGAAGGTATCGTTGAGGTCTGCCAAAACTGCTGTATAATCAGAACGGTCACGGTTAAGCTTGTTAATGAACACTGCCCGTGGCTTATTTCTCTCATCAAGGTGACGCCAAAGCTTGATGGTCTCTATCTGAACACCATTGCGTCCGTCAACTACCATAAGGGCTGATTCGCAAGAGCGAAATCCGCAGATGGTCTCTCCTATAAATGCTGCTGTGCCTGGAGTATCAAGGATATTAAGGGTTTTGCCTTCCCAATCAAAGGATACGAGGGAAGCATGAATGGATATCTTGTTTGCTATCTCTTCCTCAGTATAGTCACTTGTGGTCCTTCCACTTTCTACAGTTTCTGCCCGGGAAATTACCTTTGCATAGAACAACATCTGTTCGAGTAGGGTGGTTTTCCCGGTTTCATTGTGGCCGATAATGGCTACATTCCTTAAGTTCGCGCTGACGACGCCCATAATTCCTCCTTTGATCACCGTCTGGTGCCCGGTGTCTACGAAAAATGTATAGACCAATGGTAAGGCCCAGAACCCCATATGTCAAAAGAATTCTTTTAAACTCAATGAAACCAATTAAACTAGTATGGAGGATGGTTACCCTTGAGAATTCCAAAGGAGAATGAACAGGTGAAGAGGGAGTCAGTCGGCTCAATTACAAAATTGTGAACTTATCGGAAATGAGCACAAAAAAGCGGATTAATCGCATAACGATATATCCGCTTTATCTATGTGGAAAGCTCTAAAGTATAGAGATGAGTCTCTATGCTACCTTGTAAAACTCACATTTTCATCGATGATGTGGTTGATGTCCTGTTTGAGTTTGTATGCGAACTGGTCCATAGCAGTAACGTCATTGGGCAGTTTATCTCCATCTTCACAAAACAGGGTCCAGCAAGGTACATCGAGAGCTGCGCTGATCTTTTCGATAGTTGCAAAGGAAGGGGCCTTCCTTGACGTTTCAATTTCAGTCACAAAGGACGTGGAAACACCAATCTTTTCAGCAAGCTGGGCTTGTGTCAAAGCAAGTTTCCTTCGTCGCTCTTTCAAATTCCTAGCAAAGATATCCTGTAAATTGTAAGTTCTAGCCATGTTGTACTCCTCTTTCGATAATCCCTAAATAGTAGGTACTAAACTTGTTTAGTAAAATTCTTTTTCATTCTTAAGCAATTATCATACTAGTATTTTAGACATGGAAACGGATATTAGGCAAGGGTTTGCCTTGCTATTTTTCATGATTTCATGCATTAAGGCTGTTTCTGTGCATAATAACTGAATTCCATGGAGAAGGTTCCTCTTCCTTGCGTAGCAGACCTAAGTACCGTCGAATAGCCAAATAGTTGTGCCAACGGTGCTTGTGCATGGATATATTCTCCGACTGGCCTGCTCTCTATACTGTTTACTAAACCGCTTCTGCTAGTAAGGCTGGAAATTGCTTCCCCCACAAATAGTGATGGTACGGCTATGGTTACGTTCATGATTGGTTCCATGAGAACAGGACTTGCCTGCTGGGCTACCTTGTCAAAGCACATTGCCGCACAAGCTTCAAAGGCGAACTCTGAAGCTGTCAGTTCATTGTATTCAATTGAAGTGACTTCCACCTCCAGATCACACACCTCATATCCCATCTGGATACCACCCTTGAAGGAGTTGGTGATGCCCCTTTTTACTGCCTCGGTGTATATCTCGGGTATTCCCCGCACCTTAGCGGAACTGAGGTAGTTCGTACCACTTCCCCGACTCAATGGACGGACTGTAATGCCCACCCCTGCTGTATTTTCCTTGCCCGCGATGACTTTGGAGAAATGTTCGCTGCCACTGGCAGATGAAAGGATGGACTCACGGTAAGTGACCTGTGGTTTTCCAACCCGTGCCTGAATCTTCATCTCCTTGGTAAGGCGTGTGACCAATACATCGAGGTGCAGCTCCCCCATACCACTGATGATGAGCTGTCCTGTCTCCGCATCGTCACGATGGGTGAAGGTAGGGTCCTCTTGGGCAAGGGTGGTGAGGGCAGCACGCAACTTGTCCCCGTCGCTGAGGGTGTTTGGCTCTATTGCCACTGATATGACCGGAGTGGGGAAGTGCATCTCCTCAAGGAGGATCTGAGAGCCTTCGCTTCCGATGGTGTCCCCTGTCCTGCCTTCCTTGAAGCCTACTATCACACCAATGTCCCCAGCTTTGAGCTCGCTAATCTCCTCCGGGCGGTTGGCGTGCATGCGCAAAATCCTATTGATCCTCTCACGCTTCTTCTTGGTGATGTTCATGATCGAAGAGCCTTTGCGCAGCGTCCCGTTGTATACCCGAACAAAACTGAGAGGCCCTGCCTCACGGTCCACCTGAATCTTAAAAATAAGGGCAAGAGGAGGTTTTTCGCTGTCATAAACAACTTCGACTTCCTTTCCGGATTTCTGGTTGATGCCAATGAGAGGAGGGACTTCCGAAGGGGAAGGCAGTAGCTCTATCACCCCGTCAAGCAGCGATTGCACCCCGATGTCTTTCAGTGATGACCCTACAAAGACAGGAAGGGCCTTTCTCTCTATTGTTGCCTTTTTCAAGGTAGCCATGATGAGATCGAGGGGAATGTCTTCTCCCTCAAAGTACAGTTCGGTGATCTCGTCGCTGAAGGAGGCTACGCTGTCTATGAGGCGCTCTCGCCACTGTTCGGCCTCATCAGCCATGACACGGGGAATCTCATTCTCCACGATGGTCTTTCCCTGGTCACCTGAATCATAGGTTATGAACTTCATGTTCATCAGGTTGATGATGCCCTTGAACTCATTTTCGGCTCCTACAGGAAGGAAGAGGGGGATGGGATTTGCCCCGAGCTTCACGCTCAGCTCATTGAGGGAAGTTTCAAAGTTAGCCCCAAGGCGGTCCATCTTGTTGATGAAGGCGATGCGGGGAACACGGTAAGTATCAGCCTGTCTGTACACTGTCTCTGTCTGGGGTTCCACCCCTCCAACAGCACAGATGACCATGACAGCTCCGTCAAGGACCCTCAGTGATCGCTCGACCTCTGCGGTGAAGTCGACGTGCCCAGGGGTGTCTATGATATTAATCTGGTAATCTTTCCAAAAACAGGTGGTGGCGGCACTTGCTATAGTTATGCCCCTATCCTGTTCCTGTGCCATAAAATCCATTGTGGCTTCACCATTATCAACCTCACCAATACGGTGATTTTCTCCTGTATAGAAGAGGATTCTTTCAGTGGTTGTGGTCTTTCCTGCATCAATATGTGCCATAATTCCGATATTTCTAGTCAGTTTCTCATTCATGTTTCTATCCTTCAACGATCTGCGCTAATATATCACATAAGGACAGGTTAATCAACGCGAAGCATTGCCCAGCAGAATGCGTAAAGAGTTCAGTATTGCAAGAAAAGCCACACCAACATCAGCAAAAACAGCCCACCACATGGTGGCAAGTCCCAAGGCTCCTAGTACAAGTGTGATCAGTTTTACCCCTAGGGCAAAGCTGATGTTTTGCAGTACGATCCTCTTGGTTTTCTTAGCTATGCGCAAGACCCGTGGGATAGCGAGGATGTCATCGGTCATGATTATCACATCCGCTGCCTCTATGGCCGCATCACTGCCACCTTTTCCCATTGCAATGCCGACCTTTGCCCGTGCAAGGGTCGGAGCATCATTGATGCCGTCCCCTACAAAGGCCGTATGCTCACTGTGAGCCTCAATCTTGGTAAAGGCTTGGACCTTCTGAGAGGGAAGCAACCCACCTTGGAACTCATCCAACCCTATCTTGTGGGCGATCCTTTGGGCAACATGTGCCGAGTCTCCGCTCAGCATCACTGTCTTCTTGATTCCTAGGGTCTTCAGCTGCCTGATAGCCTCTTTTGAGCCCTCCTTGAGGGTGTCCTCGATTGCAAACCGCCCCACATACTGGTCATCGATTGCCAAAAGGACCGAGCTGTCATCCAGATCGCCAAGAGGGGGGAGGGTAATCCCCCTCTCTTCCAAGAGAAGCGCATTCCCGGCTATCAAGGCCATCGATTCGACGTGCCCGACCATGCCACGTCCAGAAAGCTCGGTCACCTCGCTTGCATGGACATTCTCATCGGCCTCTCCATACGCAGCGAGGGCTCGGGCGATCGGGTGGTTACTGCTCTTCTCCAGGATAGCGACGAGTCTGGAAGCCTCCGCTTCAGTGAAGGGTGTCTCTTCACTGAGGGATAAGCCTACAACCGAAAAATCCCCCTTGGTGAGGGTTCCTGTCTTGTCGAAGACTATGGTGTCCAATCTGCTCAAAGCCTCCAGGTAGTTGCCTCCCTTTACCAAGAGCCCCTGTCTTGCGCTTTTTCCAATACCTGCAAAGTAGGCAAGCGGTACTGAGATTACCAGAGCACAGGGACAACTGATGACCAAAAAGACGAGGGCCCTGTAGAGCCAGAGGGTAAAATCCCCTACGACGAGGGTGGGGATGATGGCTATCATGGCAGCAAGGGCCACCACAATAGGGGTGTAGTATCTGGCAAACCTGGTGATGAACTGTTCTGTAGGCGCCTTGTGTGAACTTGCATCCTCTATAAGGTTCATGATCTTCGAAACGGTACTTTCACTGAAAGCCTTGGTGACAAGAACATCGACAACGGAACCAAGGTTTACTGAGCCGCTGAGAACCTCATCTCCTGCTTCCACAAACCTCGGCAGACTCTCGCCTGTGAGGCTTTTGGTATCGATCGACGTGCTACCACTGAGCAATTTACCATCGAGGGGGAACTTTTCCCCATTGAGGATACGGACAGTAGAGCCTACAGCAACCTCTTCAGGGGAGATTTTTTGGACAGAGGTATCCTCTGAAACCAGACGGGCAAACTCACTTTTAAGGTTCATGGTCTCAGCGATGGACCTTCTTGAAGTGTCCACAGCAGCCTTTTGGAAGAACTCACCTGTCTGGTAGAAAAGCATGACCGCTGCCCCTTCGCTGAACTGGCCGATGGCCATCGCCCCCAAACTGGCTATGCTCATTAGGAAGTTCTCATCAAATACCTTCCCTTTTAGGATGTTCTTACCTGCCTTGAGCAGTACATCGTAGCCACTGATAAGATATGAAGCTCCGACAAAGATTTTTTGTAGCAGAGAGTTTCCCACTAAAAGCCCGACAAGAAGCAAGACGAAGGAGACGATAAGCTTGACAAGTCCTAGATGTAACCAGGGTGAAGATACCTTTGCTTTCGGCATATCTTCGCTGAACAGTTCAAGTGATGGCTCCTCTTTTTTGACTACTGCGGCTACACGGTTCCAAAACTGTTCATCCTTGGCCTCGACGCTCTTGGCAATGAGCTTTTTCTGCATGAAGTCCAGCGATACACTAGAGATTCCATCCATGCGTGCTATGCTTCTCTCTACCTTGTTTGCACAAGACGCGCAATCAAGGCCTTCAACCCTCCAAGAACGTGAGGTTTTTCCAGTTCGGCTATGCATGACCAAACCGGGGCTCGCTGAACGGGCAACCATTTCAATGTTTTTCCAAAAAGGAGCAGGCTGGTCTTGTTCACTTTCGATGGTGAGCTTTTTTGCAATGAAGTTAAGCTGTGCCTCTTTCACCCCCGGTGTAAGGGTGAGGGTGCGTTCTATTTCAGAGGTGCAGCTTGCACAGTCTAGGTTTTCTATGTCCCATATTCGTATCATCTGGTGGGAATCTCCTGTATATATCAATATATGATTGTATTCAAATATATATTAGAAAGTTTGTACCCTTTCGTCAAGCAAAAGGAGAAAATTGCGTGTCTGTGCCCTATCTTCTCTGGATGCAATAGTAGCTTTTCATATGTTCCCAAGCTTCCCGATGCAACAAAGGTGATACCGTTCAAGGGAGTAAAGAGTATTGAATCTCCTATCAGGTGCTTTTATTTTCTTTAACCTCCGAAGCCCAACCAAGTGAATTATGTAGGAATTGAAGATGCCCGCCAGCTTCCAGAGTACAGGTATATTGGAGCTAAGGGTATTAATTTTCTTGAGCTTTTTCAGCAGTAGATGTACTACAGCATTTTGTATGCAGGAACTTAAAAATCTATGCGAATGCTCGTGAATTTATGACCTTTCATGGACATTTGTCCTATAAGTTTTTACTATGGGGTTTCACTAACAACACAATCCCTGCAGAAGCTTGCAAGCTTATCAGGGTCAAATAGAGGGTAGAGAGTATGATCGAACAGGCAGATAGGGGAGATTCTCAAACATATTCGAGAATTCTACATCAAGGGAGCAAGCAGGTATGGAGAACCATTTATTTGAGTTTTCTCTGTGTGCTTGTCGGCGTTGTCGCCGCCTTCGGGTCCATTGGATTTCGGTTTCTCATTGATTTTTTCCATAACCTCCTGTTTTCAGGTACCTTGTCCTTCAAGAATAATCCTTCCCTTTCACCATGGGGAAAGCTGGTCATCCTAGTCCCTGCAGTGGGTATAGCCTTGGCTAATTTCATTACAGAAAAATGGGCACCCGAGGCCAAGGGCCACGGGGTTCCTGAGGTAATGGTTGCAGTTGCAAACAACGGGGGGAAGATCAGGCCGGTAGTCGCCTTGGTGAAGACACTTGCCTCCGCCCTTACCATCGGTAGTGGTGGTTCTGTAGGTAAGGAAGGGCCTATTGTCCAGATAGGCTCCTCTTTTGGCTCTACACTCGGACAGATTTTCAAACTCAGTCCACGAGAAACCATCATCCTGGTGGGAGCCGGTGCTGCAGGAGGTATTAGTGCAACCTTCAACGCACCTATCGGGGGCGTGATGTTTGCCCTAGAGCTGATCCTACCAGAGTACAGCATAATGACCATCATGCCTTTGGTAGTCTCCTCCATTGTCTCGACCTATATATCCACCATGATTTTGGGAACCCATCCGGCTTTTGTCATTCCCCAGTACATGATGGTCTCTTCCTATGAGTTGCTGATCTATGCCCTGTTGGGCCTGGCTGCAGGCCTGCTCTCAGTGGCCTTTATTCATCTGGTCTATTTTGTTGAGGACTCCTTCGATAAGATCAAGTTGCCTTCCCTTGTAAAGGCCGTTGTAGGTGGAATGCTTGTCGGGGTAATCGGTTTGATCTCCCTGAAAGCGTTTGGCCATTACTATATCTATGGGGTAGGATATGAGTTTTTGAATATTGTCCTGGCAAATGAGATGCACTCCTTAGCTATGCTCCTTTCGCTTATAGCCCTAAAGCTCCTGGCAAACACCCTTACTCTTGGTGCTGGAGGCTCGGGAGGGATTTTTGCCCCCTCGCTCTTTTTGGGTGCGGCCCTGGGTGGCTCCATAGGAATTTTAGCAAACATGCTTTTCCCTGGTGCCACCGGACCAGTTGCCGCCTACGCCATTGTGGGGATGGCTGCTGTAGTGTCAGGGGTCACCGGAGGGGTGCTTACCTCCATCATCATGATCTTTGAAATGACGAGAAACTACGAGATCATGCTTCCTCTGATGCTTGGGGCTGTACTTTCCCACTTTGTGGCAAAGCTGCTGTATACCGAGACCATGTATACCAAAAAGCTCACCAGAAGGGGAATAAACATCCAGTTTGACAAGCGCATCTCAACCTTCAAGATGATCAGCGTAGGTGAGGTCATGCAAAAGCAAATAGTCTCCTGTTCCCCCAATTCCAGTGTTGAAGAGACCCTCTCCTTGATGCATCAGCATAATCTTGGTGTCCTTCCTGTCATTGATGGCAAGCATGTGCTAGGGACCATTAGCTACAAGGAACTCTACACGGCAAAGCCCGCGAAGAGCGAACGGATTGAGTCCTTGGTTACCAAGAAGGACATCACCATCCCTGTCACCAGCGATCTCTATGATGCCCTTGAGGTAGTGCAGGAGATTAAGGGCGATATCCTCATAGTTATGGACCACGAGGAGATAGTGGGGCTGGTTACCGTGAAAAGGCTGATTTACAGTTCCATGGACAAGCGTAGAAAGTGCTGAGCAAGGATAGCTCTTTCTTCATAAGCCTCCATCGCCTTGAAAGCAGGATGACCGAGGCTTCTGCCTCGGTCATCCTATACAATTCCTTACAATAGATATTTTGGCTTAGGTCCACTTATTGTAGTATTCCTCTATCTTGTCCATCTCTTGGGCATCACTGGGCTGGAGATTGTTGAACACCTTATATTTTGCCCTTACATAGGCAAGGACCATTTGTGCTTCCTGACGGTCGCTCATTCTAGTAAGAGGCACAGAGGAGTAAAATGGGGTAACCGCTCCCGCATCCTTACCCTCGTAGTAGCGGTATTTCTCAAGATTGGTGGCAGCTTTTTTCCAGTCGCTCTCCATCTTCTTAAACTCCTTTGCCCGCTTGGATGCACTCCAGTTGCGGCTGTAGAGTTCTTCGGCAAACTTCTTGTAGTGGCCAGGGTAGAGCAGTTTTATAGGGAGGGTCTCCATTGCCATGCGCATGTAGCTTACTGCCCACACACTGTTGCCGAAGGAGATGAATCCGCCGGGCAGTTCATCATAGAGGCTGGAAAGCACATACCAAGTCTCTGTGGAGTCAAGGGTATTGAAATCATTGACAACCATGGTAAGGTCCTCAAGCATCCCCTTTGCCTTGCCCAAGGCGTTCAGCGGCCCTTTTGTCTGACCCCATCGGCCTATGTTGGAAGATTTCCACAGGTATGCCATTGCGTTGGGATACTTCTCGATGGATAGGAGGGCATAGGCTTCGCCCTTTTCATATTCGCTGTATTTGGCATCCTTGTCGCCATCAGGCAGTTCGTCACCGATGGAGACCTGCAGGCGAGCAAGGCGCCACAAAGCTTCAGACTCCTCTTTGTCTGTGGTAGTGAGGCTTTTTTGCATCAGCAGTTCTGTTTCACAAGCGGTGAATTGCTCCTGGTCCTGAAGCAGGTCGGCTTTTGTGAAATCAACGGAAGCGCCCAAAGTGGTGAGGCTGCATATAAACAGCAAAAGGATAACAGAGGCTGCGTTTCTTTTCATACAAGACTCCTTTTAGTGCATGAGGCGTTTGAGTAGAGATAATTTTCCCTTGAAGGGGGCGTACCGGAGGGGGACATCTAAAAAGGTATATTTCTTTAGGATGCTTTTTGTATGGCTGAAGGTCATAAACCCCACCTGTGCATGATAGCTACCCATCCCACTGGCTCCCACGCCTCCAAAGGGGAGGTGTGGATTGGAGAGATGCAGGACCGTGTCATTGATGCAACCCCCTCCATACAAGAGTGATTCTACCACGCGCTTCTCGTTTTGCTTGTTCTTTCCGAAGTAGTAGAGGGCAAGGGGGTGTTCTCTCCTTTCGACAAAATCGAATGCCTCGTCGAACCGGTCAAAAGCGATGACAGGAAGGATAGGTCCGAAAATCTCATCGGTCATCAAAGGGGATTCAAGGTCTGGCTCGGTTAGTATGGTCGGTGCTATTTTCATCAGCTTTGGATCGAGCTGCCCCCCATAGACGAGCGTTCCCCCTCCAAGCAACTCGGTCAGGCGGGTGAAGTGTTTCTGGTTGATGATCTTGGGGAATTCGCTGTTGTTCAAGGGGTTGGTGCCGTACATGCTTTGTATGGCGGTTATCAGCTCCTCTAGGAAGCGTTCCTTGAGTTCGCTTCTGACCAGGACGTAGTCTGGGGCAATGCAGGTCTGCCCTGCATTGAGGAGCTTGCCCCATACGATGCTTTTTGCAGCAAGGCTGAGGTTCGTCCCCTCATCGATGATGGCCGGGCTTTTCCCGCCAAGCTCAAGGGTTACCGGAGTGAGGAACCTGGCAGCCTTCTGCATGACTATCTTCCCCACCGTAGGGCTTCCTGTAAAGAAGATGTGGTCAAAGCGATAATTAAGTAGGGCTGTGTTCATCTCACTGCCCCCTTCGAAGGTGGATATGTACTCAGATGGGAATGTTTTACTCAGGATTTCAGCGATGACAGCCGAGGTGTGGCTGCTGTAGCGTGAGGGTTTGACCACAACACAGTTGCCTGCAGCCAGGGCTGCAACCAAAGGTGCGATGGTAAGTTGGAAGGGGTAGTTCCAAGGGCTCATGATCAGGACAACCCCCAACGGTTGTTTTATGATGTACGAGCGCGAAGGAAAGGAGAGGATCGTGGAGCGTACCCGCTTGGGTCTGCTCCACGCATCAAGATGCTTCAGATGTTGGTCTATCTCACTGTAGACAATACCCAGTTCGGTAGCAAAGCCTTCAAAGTCGGATTTTCCCAAGTCCTCATGGAGGGCTTTGAGGATTGCACTTTCATGCTTGGAGATGCTTGCCCTCAACGCTTTAAGTTGTTTTTTCCTCCAAGAGACATCCAATGTTGTCCCTGTCTGGAAAAAATCACGCATTTCGCTCATGCAGAGCTGAATCTCTTTCATACAAGCCTCCTACAAAATTCAGTATGACATTGCCTAGGTCCTTTGTCAAAATAAAATCAGAAACCTGCTATGGTCTTAGTATCCAAGGCTTTTATGATCTCAACACCAAGCTTTACGGCATTTTTGGTGTCTGTGAGGCTGCTTACACCCCAGTGGGTATGTGCATACCTGACAGGAATACCGATGACGATTGTGGGGATGCCCCTATGCGAGAGATGGATCTGACTTGCGTTGGTCGATCCTCCTGACCGGACAGCCTCTTGAGTGGGGATGCCGCATTTCTTCGCCACATCGAGGGCAAAGCGTTGGAAACGTGGGTTGATGATGGTCTTGCTGTCGATATGGCGCAGCATGGGGCCCTTTCCTATAGCTGTCTGCCTCTGGTAGGGAGGAAGGAAGGTGTCGTCTGCAGGAACACCCTCAAAGCAGATGGCCACATCAGGATCTATGGTCCTTGCTGTGATGATGGCCCCTCTACACCCAACCTCTTCCTGGCTGGCAAAGCCTGCCACCAGATCAACATTGAGCTTCTGCCCTTGCAGGGCTTCCATTGTGTCTATGATGGAGGTGCATCCCAAGCGGCAGTCGAAAGCCTTGCCCATAAGAAGGTCGTTCTGCTCGTTGTAGAAGCAGGAGGCTTCAGGGACAACAGGGGATGCGACACCAACCTTATACTTGGTACGTGTCTCCTCATAGCTAAAGGAGCCAATATCGATAATCATGGAGGAGACTTCAGGAGCTGCTTTTCGTTCAGCTTCGCTCATGTAGTGTGGAGGTTTGCTTCCGATAAGTCCGGAAATATAGACACCTTCGCTGTTGCGCACCCTGACACGGTGGGCTGGAATGTTGCTGGTGACCCACCCGCCGATAGGGATGAATTCCAGCATGCCGTCATCACGGATGCACTGTACCATGAAACCCACCTCGTCGGTATGGGCATCAAGCTGGACAACCGGACGGTTGCCCTTGTTTCCTGCATATGCAAGGTAGAGGTTCCTCATGCTGTCTTCGGTAAAGGTCCCCAGGGCAGCTGCCTCATCACGGATGGCCAGAAGGACTTCATCTTCAAAACCTGAGATGCCGTTGGCATCACAGATACGTTTGATCCTGGAAATGGTATTCATTGATGTGACTCCTTACCCTTTAGTATTATCCATACAAACCCTTTTGTGTACAGGTGAATGTTGACCGAGGTGCTTTCCCTCACTACAATGGCCTTAGGCGATGGGGTTCGCCATCATCCATTCACAGAAGATGAAAACCGCCCGTTTATGACGAAGCTGATAACTCCTGACAAATACCTGACAGGATACCTGTCTTGAGGAGTCAGTTATGGCTTTTAGTCTCGCCTTCATCATTTTGTTGTGTCTGGTTATTGAATGGACATCCCTTCGTATAGGTCTGCCGCCTTTGGTCGGCATGATAGGGGTGGGGATTTTCCTTGGCCCTGCGGCCCTCAATATTCTCGATCCAATGCTTCTTCAAGCAAGTCCGGCCCTGCGTCTCATAGCGCTTATCATCATTTTATTGCGTTCTGGCTTCAGCCTTTCCAAAAAAAGTTTACACCAAGTGGGTGGACATGCCCTTATGTTGGGCTTCCTTCCTGCAACCTTTGAGGGTTTGCTTATCTTTGTGCTTGCCCCTTCCTTGCTTGGCATCAGCAGTATGGAAGCGGCTATCCTTGGGTGTGTCCTAGCTGCAGTCTCTCCTGCAGTAGTCGTACCGCCTATGATCAGGTTCATCGAAGAGAGAAGGGGGGAGGGCAAGAGCATCCCCACTATGGTCCTTGCTGGAGCCTCTCTTGATGATGTGACGGTCATTGTCGTCTATGGCATCCTTATCAGCATATATAGTGGAAAACAGGTCAATGTAGCGTGGCAGGTGGCAAGTATCCCCCTTTCCATTCTCTCAGGTTTTGGTGTGGGGTTGGTTGTTGGTATTATCTTGGTATTTTTGTTTGAAAGGTTTAATCCACGCGCTACCAAACGTACCCTTATAGTAGTCTCCCTAGCAATTTTGTTGGTAAGTTTGGGCGATCTTTTATCTGCATTGAACATTCCCTTTGCCCCCCTTATATCGGTGATGACCACCGGTTTTGTAATCCTGGAGAAACGTGAGAGGATGGCCCATGAGATCTCATCCAAACTTGCAAAAATCTGGGTGTTTGCACAAATAGTCCTTTTTGCCCTAGTGGGGGCTCAAGTACAGGTGGGAGCCGCCCTCGATGCCGGCTTGAAAGGGCTTGCCCTGATCTTTATAGCTCTTGTGGCAAGGTCTGTAGGGACATACCTATGCACGATAGGCTCCAACCTCAACGGTAAGGAGAGGCTTTTCGTAGTGCTTTCCTATCTTCCCAAGGCAACTGTACAGGCGGCCATAGGGGCGGCTCCTCTGTTGGTCATGCAGGCAAACGGCATGCCTACACGTGCAGGAGAGCTTATCCTTGCTATGGCAGTGATGAGTATCCTGGTGACAGCCCCGTTGGGAGCTTTGGCGATCAAATGGGGGGGGAAGGTGTTGTTGGTACAGGAGCCACAAGACTAGGGATAAAACACCCTTCTGCTCTGTAACATGTGAGCTGCAACCTGTAAGCTTGCGGGTGTGGATACAAGACAGACAGATTGCAGCCCGGAAGAAGGGAATTTCCAAGATGCATATCTAGTCATCTTGGGAGATATGATGTATCAGATATACACCCTGTCCCTTATTTTTATTACATAAAGTTGTATCTGTCAAGATTTGAACCAGAAAACAGTCCAAAAAGAAAGAAGCTGTCGTTTTACGACAGCTTCAGTGTTGCTACATCTCCTAGGGGAATTGAACCCCTGTTGACGGGATGAAAACCCGTT
>CAYSIH010000024.1:0-14329 GCA_964431005.1 uncultured Sphaerochaeta sp.
CCACCTTTGGTGTTGATGCGGTTCTTACCCCTATTGCTGTGATGGAGCTCACCCTTGGAGGCTCACTTGGAACAGGTTGGGATTTTGATGCTATGGAGCTTTCGGGCCTGCTCAAGGGCCCTGGGACTGTTGATTCGGGGATTACCCTGACCGCTGATCCTCTTGGTGGTGTGTACTACAAGGCTCGGGCAGGTGCTGCCCTGCAGTTCGATACCGGGGCAATCTTCCCTGGGGATTGGACCAGCGTCTTGCTACGGACCTATCATGAGTTCATGTACCAGGGATATTCCGGCGCCAAAAAAGACGAAGCCTGGGAGTATGAGACCTCTGGAGCCAAAGTAAATGGGTTTAACTATAAGGGTGAGTATGTTGTTGGGTATAAGCTCCCTCTGATGCTTAACATGGTTGCCCTCCAGTTGGAAACGTTTGCCTATGACCTGTTTGACGGTAAAAAACACGACCTTAGGTATGATGTTGGCTTGATTGGTAATCTGGCATTGTTTGATGGCTTGGATCTCACGGTAATAGTTCAGGGCACAAACCAGAAGAAAAAAGATGATGGCTCCAAAGAGGTTGAAATTGTTGATTTCGGCTTTAAGCGGGTAGGAGTCATGCTCAACTACTCGTTCTAGTTTTGTGGTACTTCAGCATAGGCATCCTCTGTTTGAGGATGCCTATGCATATACTTGCATACTTACTCATTATGCATATCTGTGCATCTTCTAACCTTTTACCGGTGATATCCGCCTAATCCTACAATCCTCCTATCCTATCCTTTTGACTTCCCCCTAACCCTAGAGTATCTTATACCTATGGACTTTGATCCGTATCGCTAAGATTCGGAGATTTTTGTATATACAAAATAGAGGAGAAGCAGATGGACAAAAAGAAATTAGCTGATGCTATACGCATTTTAAGTATGGATGGGGTACAAGAGGCCAACTCGGGACACCCTGGAGCCCCAATGGGGATGGCAGATATCGCAGAGGTGCTATTCCGCCGTACCATGCGCTACAACCCAAAGAATCCCTCTTGGGAGAATCGTGATAGGTTTGTCCTTTCCAACGGGCATGCCTCTATGCTTCTGTATTCTCTGCTGCACCTGACTGGCTATGACTTGAGCCTTGAAGACTTGAAGCAGTTCAGAAAACTTGGTTCCAAGACACCAGGTCACCCTGAATGTGATTTGACTCCAGGGGTTGAGACCACAACCGGTCCCCTAGGACAGGGATTTGCCAACGCTGTTGGTATGGCCTTGGCAGAGTCTAAGCTTGCAGCAACCTTCAACAAAAAGGACTTCCCTATAGTCGATCACTATACGTATGCCTTTGTAGGTGATGGTTGTCTCATGGAAGGGATATCTCATGAGGTGGCATCCCTTGCGGGGACCTGGAAACTAAACAAACTCATAACCTTTTATGATAGCAATGGTATTTCCATCGATGGGGAGATTACCAATTGGTTTACCGACGATACTGCCCAGAGATTCTCAGCCTATGGCTGGCACGTCATTTCGGATGTCGATGGACATGATCCTCATGCGATAGGCAAGGCGATTGCCAAGGCAAAAGCCAATACAGACCAACCCACTCTGATCATCTGTAACACAGTCATAGGATTTGGCTCTCCCAACAAGCAGGGCAAGGCATCAAGCCATGGCGCTGCCCTTGGTGATGAAGAGGTCTCCTTGGCCAGAAAACAACTCGGTTGGAAATATGAAGAGCGCTTCTATGTTCCAAAAGAGATGTATGATGATTGGGATTTCACCAAGCAGGGTGCGGAGTATGAAAAAGAGTGGAATGAGCTATATGCGGAGTACAAAAAACAGTACCCCATAGAAGCAGCTGAGTTTGAGCGCAGAGTAGGCGGTTCCCTTCCTGATGGTTGGGAAGCAAAGCTAGATGCGATGATCGCCAAGTGGCAGGCGGAGAAGCTCGGTGTGGCGTCCCGTAAGGCATCGCAGATGATACTGGACGAGATCAGCTTCATGTTGCCTGAACTGATAGGTGGCTCTGCTGACCTGACTCCTTCCAATCTGACCCAAGGCAAGGGTTCTGACAGTTACGACATCGAGGAGAACAAGGGTGGGTATATACACTTTGGTGTCCGCGAATTCGGCATGATGGCTATTCTGAATGGCATAGCTTTGCATGGTGGATTTGTTCCCTATGGTGGTACCTTTTTGATGTTCATGGAATATGCCAGAAACGCTGTAAGAATGGCTGCCATAATGGATTTGCCCGTTCTCCATGTTTACACGCATGACTCCATCGGCCTTGGCGAAGATGGTCCCACTCACCAGGGTGTCGAACAAGCAGCAAGCTTGCGCATGACACCTAATATGGTCGTATGGAGACCTTCTGATGCTGTGGAGACGGCTGTTGCCTGGAAAACTGCACTCAAGCGTAAGGATGGACCTACTTCCTTGCTCTTAAGTCGTCAGGACCTGGTACCTCAGGAACGCACAGATGCCCAAGTACAGGAGATTGAAAAAGGTGGCTATGTCATTTGGGAGTCCAAGGGCAAGCCTGAAATTATCCTGCTCGGCACGGGATCTGAATTGGATCTGGCCATCCAGGCAGCTAAGCGCCTGGACAAGGATGGCAAAAAGGTTCGTGTCGTATCGATGCCCTCTTGTGAGGTGTTTGAAGCACAGGATGAAGCATACCGTGAAAAGGTGCTACCGAAGGCTGTACGTAAGAGAGTTGCTGTTGAAGCTGCATGGGCCGACTACTGGTACAAGTATGTGGGTCTTGATGGCAAGATAATTGGTATGCGCAGCTTTGGAGCGTCTGCTCCTGCTGACAAGCTGTATGAGTACTTCCATATTACTTCCGATGCTGTATATGAAGCTGCACTCTCTCTGAAATAGGGTACGCTAGAATAGTATTATAGTTTGGTATTGTGGTGCTATGCCCGCCTCCTGAAGGAAGCGGGCATAGCTTTTTCGTCGCTTAGGCTTTTGTTTCAACCTCGTCATCTGGTTCTGCCTTAGGCTTCAGGCGCCTTTCATCACGGTAGATGACCGGTGATGCTCCAAAGAGGTATTCATCCTCGATGGAGGTTCTCTCCATCTTGAGCAGTTCCTGAGCTATCTTGGTTACACCCCGTCTGAAATCAGGGGAGTTGATCTCCATGACACTCTTCCCACGGCTTTTACGGTAATGTGAGTAGTGCTTCCAGAGGCTGTTGGTCATCTTTGCTGTGGTTGATGGCTTTCTCAGCAATTCGAGGACTTCCGTTCGGAACTTTGGCTCGAACTCGAGAAACTCATTCTTTTGTAAAGCTGCAAGGGTGCGTCCCATCTCTCTTGCCCAGGTGTTATCCAACTCCTGGCAGAGAAACTTAAGCCTGTACCACGCATCATACAGCTCCTGCATCGTCGTGATGGGGAGGTCGCTGAACCAGAGGAAGGCCAGCATCCTGCGCCTCCAATCCCACCACTTGAGGGGACTTTGGAGATCGCTTGCGGGGATAAGGAAATACCCTTTCTTCAAGAGAAGAGAGCCAAAAGTTCCAGGAGGGTTTCCACGTTTTGTGCTCTTGAGTGTTGTTCGGTATACCCCGCAAGAAGGACTGCCATCCATATAGACAAATGCTCGGGTATTGCACCGCTCGAGGGCTTCCATACAGGCATTGCACCCTTCCATCATCTCTTGGGTTACCACGCGCCCATGACGGTTCTTTACCTCGGCGTCACCAGCCCATACATCATCGCCTGTACCATTGCTCAGGTGTACAGGATCACGGGGAATGCCCATACCTGCCATACACTCTGGACAGACCGGACACCAGATATAGTCTGTCTTCTCCCTACCCAGATGAGAGAGCATGTCAAACCCTTTTCCATTATAGCGTACAGGACCTCCCATACAGCATAGGCTGATGCCTATGGATATCTTCTGAGTAAGTATCACAGGTTTTTGTACGTTCACTGTCTTCTCTCCTTGTTGATGGGTATATGCTAGCATGTTTTGGTTGGTATTGGATAGAATTTCCAGAAAACTACAAGGAGGGGATGCGTATACAGGATCAATAAGATTTTGATGCTACAACAAAAAATATCCCCTTTGGTGTCTCATCTTTTTGAAAAAACTATGACAGTGCGATGTGGTAGGCAATGCATTGGGAGGTTCTACTGAAAATAGAGAAACTCTACGACTCGATAGCACCCTTCTTCTTTGCATAGATGGATGAACCTACCATTGCAAGGAGGGTGAACAGGTAAGGGATGGCCAGGATGAAATCAGAAGGGATGTTCAAAGCTCCTTGGGCAAAGTTGGAGAAGGCATCGGCAAGGCCAAAGATAAAGGCAGCTATGAGCAGGCCGAAGGGTTTTTTGTTCCCCAAAAAGATTACCACCAGTGCTATCCATCCCTTTCCTGCAGTGATGTTAGGCACAAAAGCTCCCAAGTTTAGGGTAAGAAGGGCCCCTCCCAGACCACAGGTGAATCCTGAGATGAGGAATGAGGCGAATCGGTATCGGTCGGGGCGCATACCCAAGGAGGAGAGGGCTTCAGGGTGCAACCCAGTTGCGCGTACCCTAAAGCCAAAAGGTGTCCTGTAGAGGACAAGATACGAGAGGGCAAGCAGCAACCAACTCAGATATACAAACAGGGAGTGTCCGATGAAGATATCCCCTAGGATAGGGATCTTTGCAAGTGCTGGTGTTCCTAGCAGTGGAAGGGTCGCTATCGTGTCAAAGACGACAACGCCCTTGTTGGCAAACAAGTAGAATGAGAGCACTACAGTCAGGCCCGAGGCAAAGAGATTCACAGCAAGACCGGTGATGAAGACGTTGGATTTTAGGTTCAACGTTACCGAAGCCAGTATGGCCGACAGGAGCATGGTGCACCCGATGCCAAGCAAGGTCCCCAGTACCATGCTTCCTGTGTAGTACGTGAAGACTACTGCACTGAAGGCTCCGGTAAGCAACAAGCCCTCCAAAGCGATGTTCAGCATACCCGAAAGCTCAGTAAAGAGGCCTCCCATTGAAGCAAGAAGTAGGGGAGTCATGATAGTCACTGCACTATGGAGGATTGGGATGGTAAATTGCATCAGAGGGGCCTCCTCTTCTTTTCAAACAGGGTAAGCAACACTTCGCTGCTGATGAGGAAGAAGACGATCGACTGCACGATTGCCGCAATCTCAAACGTGACATCAGAGTGGAGCATGGCACTTCGTGCACCTGCCTCTATATAGGCGAAGAACAGGGCTGCAGGGATAACGGCCGATGGCTTGTTCTTTGCTATCAGAGCGACAGCAAGTCCGTTCCAGCCCATGCCTGAGGAGAACTCCTTTATTGTTGAGAAATACGTCCCATAGATGGCAAAGCCACCCCCAAGGCCATAGAGGAATCCACTGAGAAACATGGGAAGAACGATGAACTTTTTGGTGTTGATGCCCCCATACTTGGCAAATCGGCTATTCAGACCAGTCATACGCAGCTCATACCCGCTTTTTGTTTTGTACAGGTAGATATGGACTGCTATAACCGCAACTAGTGCAAAAAACAGGGCGGTGCTGAGATTTGATGGGGGAAGCATGGAAGAGAGCCTGAAAGACTCAGGAATCTTTCTCGTGGCTATCAGGCTGGTTGAAGGGTCCATGAAAGGCCCTGCGATGAGGTAGTTCACTACCAGCACCACACTGTTGGAGATAAGAAACGAAGTTATAAGTTCACTGGTATTCCATTTCATTCGCAAGAAACCTGAAAGCCCTGCAAGGCTCCCCGCTACAGAAGCTCCAATGCAGAGGGCCAGAAGAGCTCCCAACAGACCAAGGGGCGCAAAGTATATCGCACAGAGGGTGGTAACTAGTGCCCCACTGTAGATCTGTCCTTCCCCTCCGAGGTTGAAGTTGCCCGATCTCATGGCAAGGGAGACTCCCAAACCTCCGAAAATCAGAGGAATCGCGCTGTTAAGCATATTGCCGAAATAGTAGGTATTTTGCAGAGGGCCAAAAAAGAAATACCTTAATGTTTTTGCTGGAGTTTTGCTGAGCAACAGCGATAGTGCTATCACTCCTGCGAGGGCTATGAGGATTATCAAAAAACTCCCGGCGCTTGAGCGAAGGGTGGGGAGCACTCGTTTGTTTTTGAGGGGAATTCTATCAGGCACGGAAAGCCCCCTGGCTTCGGATACCCAGCATATACTCACCGATCTCTTCCTTGGAGAGATTTCTTGCTTCATCCCCTACAAACGATGCAACCCGTGTTCCCCTATAGAGCACGATGATCCTGTCCGCTATGGTGAGGATCTCATCAAGGTTTGACGATATGAGGATGACAGCAGCCCCTTTGTCCCTGAGGGCAGCGATCTGTTCGTATACAAACTGACTGCTGGCGATGTCCAGGCCCCAAGTGGGCTCAGAAAAAACAATATAATCCTGGTATCGTTCAATCTCCCTGGCAATGATCACTTTTTGGATATTTCCTCCTGACAAGGTGCCGATAGGCATCTGGGCAGTGGCCTTGGCTGAGTAGCGTTCCAAGAGGTCATTGGTGTGTTTGGTGACCTTTTTCTGGTCAATGAAACCATTTTTTTTGAAGGACCTGCTCTCACCTACAATGATATTCTCCTGTACGCTCGCCTTGAGGGCACTTCCTATCTCCAGCCTGTCAGAAGGAACATAGGCAAGGCCTTGCTTGCGTAGCAAGGCGGTCCCGATATTGGTGATGTCTTCCCCGTTATGCAGGACCTTGCCATCGTAGATAGGGATAAATCCTCCAAGCACGGCCTCAAGCACTCCCAACCCGTTGCCGCTGACTCCTGCAAAGCCAAGTATCTCTCCTGAGTAGGCGGTAAAGCTGAGGGCATTGAGTAAAGGCCTCTGTTGGCCTTGCCTAAGCACGGTTATTTTCCTGCTCTCTATCACCGGGCGGCTTTCTGCACTTTTTTTTACATGTTCTATTGAGAGTGAAATGCTTTTACCCATCATCAAGGCTGATATCTGTCGTTCATCCACTTCGTCTGTCTCATAGGTACCGAGCATCTTTCCTTGGCGCATGACCGAAACACGGTCGGATATGGCTTTTATCTCCTGCAGCTTGTGGGTTATTAGGATAAGCGATTTGTTTCTTTGAGCGAGTTGTTTGAGGGTGGAGAAGAGTGATTCTATCTCCTGTTCGGTGAGCACTGCTGTCGGTTCATCCAAGATGAGGATATCAACATCCCTATACAGCATCTTGATAATCTCAACCTGTTGTTTCTGTCCGACGGTAAGATTTCTTACCAGCATATTGGCTGTGATGGAGAAATTGTGGTGTTCGATTACCTCATTGACGAGGATCTCAGCTTTCTTAAGGTCATAGAAGAGGCCATGTTTTCGAGGTTCTATACCCATCAGAACATTTTGGGCAACAGTAAAATCCTCCACTAGCTTGAAATGCTGGTGGACCATCCCAATGCCGAGGTGGTTGGCAACCAGGGGAGAAGATATGTCCCGTTGGTTGCCTCGTATCCTAATGGTGCCCCCCTCATGGCCTTCAAGACCGTAGAGCACTTTCATCAGGGTAGTCTTGCCTGCACCATTCTCGCCTGCCAAGCAGTGGATCTCACCTTTACGCAACAGAAAATCAACCTCGTCATTGGCACGGAGGTTATTTTCCGGATATATCTTAGTGATGTTGCGCATCTCAACAGCAAGTTCCAATAGCATCACTCCTTGAAACAGTTTTTCTTACAGGGCCGGTAACGTGTAGGCAATTTTGCCCTTATAGATATCGTCCATGAAGGCATCGAATTTTATACGGATGTCTTGGGGAAGGTTGCTGATGTACGCCTCATCATCTGCAATGAAACGCAAATACCCGTCTTCTGCCCCTACTATGGTGGCTTTTCCATACTCAATCTTGCCCAAGAGTGCATCCTTGAGGATCTCCTTGGTCAGTTTTTTCTGCTCCATCGAGCCGCAACCTACCACATATCCCGGTGCATTCTTATATTCATTGGTGTTGTGAAAGACTATATAGGCACCTTGCTCCTTAGCAACCTTGAACAAGCCTTGTGCAGCACCCCCTGCTATGGCAGCAAAGACATCCACACCGGCATTTTTCATGCTTGAAGCAAGGTCGGCTGTCTTATTGGCATCAAACCAGTTTCCAATGACACGGAAGTCTACTTCAATATTTGGGTCGACCATCCTTGCTCCGTCGAGGAATCCCGGCACCATATGCTTGTTCAGCAGCGGGTACTCCTGGGCTGCTATGAATCCTATCTTCAAGGCCTTGTTGGCATGGCTCATATCACTGGTGGTTACCAAGCCAGCAAGATAGCCGAGGAAGAGGGACTGCTCATACTGGTTGTATAGGTAGGTTCGTATCTGCTTGTTCCCCTCCATAAAGGCGTCAGTAATGACAAATTTCTGTTTGGGAAACTTCTTACCTATGGATGCACAGATTTCCGGCAGGGAGGGGTTCGACCCCAATACCAGGTCATACTCCCCAGTGGCGACCAAGGACGTGAGTTGCTCCTCCCACTGTGCTTGGTTGAAACCTGCCTCATATACTTTTACCAGGACATTAGGGTTCTCAGAGGCAAATTCAGTGGCCCCTTCGGCTAAGGCCGTGTAGGGGGGGCTGCCCGCTGTTACTCCGGTGATATATACCAAGATGGAGAGGGAGGAGGGAGAAGCTGGTGTAGACTCCACACTGCCTGTTGCAAAGGCGAGCGAGAAAACCATGCCAATGAGTAGTGCAAAACTGATGCTTTTTTTCATTATTATCTCCTTGTGGTCGGTTAAGGCTGTAACATTGACCTGCACCTCTAAGCTTCCACCTTTGCCAGAGCCTTGTCTACACCCCAACGGCCATGAACCAGCCCATTTACAGCTTCTATCATGGCTCCTGTCTTGCCAAACGCCCAGATGTTCCTACCCATGGCGATGCCACGGCCCCCTGCCTCCAGGGAGTCATGGATGGTTTGGAAGACCTCGCGTACCGAATCAGTCTTGGCTCCTCCAAGGATGACGATGGGTACAGGGCACCCCTCAACAACCCTGGCAAAGGATTCAATGCTACCTGTGTAGTAGGTCTTGATAAGGTCGGCTCCGATTTCAGAGCCCATACGCGCTACCATCCTAATGGCTTCAGGATCATGAGGGGCAAACTCTTTGCCCCTTATGGTGCCTTTTGCCATCGCTTCCAGCATGACAGGCAAACCAAGACGGTGACAGCTGTCTATGGCCAGGGAGGCCTGACGGATAAAATCACCTTCCCGTTCATGGCCGAACTTAACCGTTATTGCTGCACATGAGGCCCCGTAGGCAACTGCCGTTTCAGGTTCTACTACCATCTCCTCCTGAAACTTCCCACCAAGGACTGTAAACCCTCCGCTCAGGCGCAACACCAGTGATGTTGGGCGGTCCCACTCATCTAAGGATGCATCGACAAACCCTTTGGTCGTAAGGATTCCATCGACCTTTGCCTTTACACACTCCCGGACTACCGCTGATGGGTCTATGATTCCCTCCATGGGCCCTACAATGGAGCCATGGTCCAGGGCAATGATGACTGATCGTCCATCCTGTTTGTCAAAGATTGTGTGTTTGCGTAAGGTGATTCCAGCTTGCATAGCCTACTCCTTTTTTGGTATACGTCCCTCTTTGAGGCTTCTGTAGGTTAAAAACAGCTCGTCATAGAGCTTTTGTACTGTGATGTCAGGGATGAAGCTGCGCTTGATCTGTACCACAGCGTTGGCCGCTTCCCTAAACGAGGCAAAATGCCCAAGGGCTTGCAAGGCAATGATGAGACAACCCATAAGCTCAGCATCTTTCATGGCGGGTACCAATACTTCACGTCCTGTAATATCAGCCTTGAGTTGGTTCATGCAATCACTTTCGCTCGGTCCCCCAGTAATTCGCAACTGACCAACTTTTGAACCCCCTTCCTCCATGACAGTAATCACATCCCGCATGGCAAAACAGGTACCTTCAGCAACTGAACGTAACAGCTCATTTCTTCCTGTTCCCAAGTTCAACCCGGAAAAGACAGCCCGTGCATGAGGGTCCCAGATGGGGGCACGTTCCCCGCTGAGGTAGGGCAAGAATACCACACCCCCTGACCCAGGTTCTGCCTTTGCCATCTTCTCATACAGGTCATCAAAGGATGCCTCCTGATAGCCAACGAGGTTTTTAACCCACTCAATGGCTTTGCCTGAAGTGGAGATAATACCTGAAACATTATATAGCGGTGCGATCGGGTGTCGGTAGGTCATCAGACGAGGATCCCCTACGGGTTTATCCGTACAGAGGTTGATACCTTCAGATGTCCCTGAACGGTTGCATACCTGACCTACCTCAACTGTCCCTGTCCCTAAAATTGATACATAAAAGTCCGGAGCTCCAGCAAATAGAGGTATTCCTTGAGGAATACCCAGCAGACTGCTTGCAAGGGGAGTAACAGGGCCGACAAACTCTCCAGGGTTACAAAAGGGAGGGAACTTCTCCGTATCCATGCCAAGCCTTGTCACGAGGCTTTCACTCCAATACCAGTGGATGGAGTCATCCGAATGGATGATGGCTTTGGCCTCTCCCGTAAGGAGATAGTCCAGATATTCGTGGGAGGAGAGTAGCCAAAGGCTCTTTTCATAGGTCTTCCTTTCATTACGGAAGAGATAGAGCGCCTTGGGCAAGAAGAAGCCGGAATCGACAAAAGTTCCCAGTATCTCACTTATCTCAGCTGATTCGGCAATAGGGCGCCGGTCGAGCCAGGTTCTGGCCATAGCGGTCTTAGCATAAAGAAGACCATCCTTGTTTTCAGGCTTTCCCAGCACAGGTACTAGGGTAGGGCCATTGCCGCTGATTACTACAGCCTCTATCAGACTTAAATCACCAAGGCCTTGGCAAGTCTCTGCCAAGGCTTTGCTCCATAGAAGGGGATCAACCTCATGTGCTTGGGAAGGTTTTCCTATCCTAGCGTGTCTGATCGAACTGAGGACCCCCTTTTCATTGAATACCGCTGCCTTGAGGGTTGTTGTGCCGAGGTCTATTGTCAGTATCATTGTCTAGTCCACCTTTACCAGTACGCGGTAGGTTGTTTTGTCCAGTGCAGCAGCCATCGCTTTTTCGATGGAATCCAAGGGGAAAATCTTACTGATGAGATCTGAAACCCCGATGGTTTTGTTAGATAGTACCCTCACTGCTTGGTTGAAATCAATCTCGGTTCGGCCTTCAGAGCCGGTAATCTGGTATTCCTGGCGGTGGACGGTATTCATGTCGATGGGAAACTCAGGCTTGTCATCATAGGAAGTAAATACATTAATTCGTCCAGCAGGGGCTAGGACTTGGAAAGCCAGTCTTGCAGCATCCTTGGCAGTTGAAGTTATGATGCAGCAGTCGACCCCGCGTCCTCTTGTGAGGGCTTTTACTTGTTTTACACTATGCCCTATGTCTGCAGCATCAAGGATCGCTGTACAGCCCATCCTAGATGCTTCCAAAAGACGTCCCTTATCAATGTCACACATGATTACCCTGGCACCCATGGCCAAAGCAACCTTCATGTGGAGCAGACCCATGGTTCCCGCACCACAGATAAGAAGTGTTTCGCCCAGTTGTAAGCCGACTTTATGCAAGGAACGAATTGAACAGGCAAGGGGTTCAGTCAGCGCAGCATGTTCAAGAGGAAGGTCCTTTGGCAACAGATGTGCCTGCTGTGCGCGGACAGTCATGTATTCCGACATTGCTCCCAGTACTTGCTGGCCTTTGTTGAACCTGTTTTCGCAAAGATTGGAGTTACCTGCAAGGCACTCTGGGCAGATATAGCAACGGTTGACCAGGTCAAGGGCCACATGGTCTCCAACAGCATGGTTTGATGCAACCCCACTTCCTATCGCCACTACGGTACCGGAGGCTTCATGGCCTCCTACGATTGGCAGGTAGATGCTACGGTGCCCTGAATACAGGCGTTGTTCCAAGGTGCATATGCCACAGTAGGCAATCTTGATCAACAGTTCACCAGCAAGAGCAGTGGGCTGTTGGCTATGCCGTATCTCTATCTGGTTTGTTCCGGTGATATATGCACTTTTCATCTTTTGCCTCACTTTGAAAAACTAACGCCATATGCTAGTTCTATCTCTGCTTATAGTTTGGGCTCCCCTACTAGGAGTGTCAAGAAAAATCTCCCTATGAGAAAATGAGCTGATCATCTGGCTAGTGAGACAAGAGAAGCTGAAATGGAGGTGTTTTTGAGTGTGAAAGAGAAGGAATTCCTATGCTACCCTGCTGTCTTTCATAGCTGGTATTTTGCAAGAATGTCCCTTACAAAAAGTACTACCATCCTAAGACGGTAGTACTCACCATTACTCTGGTAACAAAGAAATCAGTACTCCTTACGTACTCCAAACTCAGCGTCCTCGACCCATCTGTGGGGGCGGCTCACCAATTTTACCAGTTCTTCCAAGGTCTCATAGTGCTTCTTCTCTTCTGCTATGATTCTCTTGACTGCACTCTTTGCTTCAGCGCTCTCCAAATCTTCCAGATGGGAGGTATAGAGGTCGATACTTTTCTGTTCGATCTCCAGTGCCTTTTCATACATGCTGACTTGTGGAGCCTCTTTTCGGTAGTCGTCTTTGTTGAACTGCTTGAAAATTGCTTGTGCTTCAGCGGCAACACTGCTGGGAACCATTGCGGGAACTGATTTATTCCTAAGCGAGGTGAAGACCTTCTCATGGTTTTTCTCGTCTTTGGCTAACATGGTAAAGATTGACTTGAGACCTTCGGTTGTTGATTTGGCAGCGAGGTCTTCATAAAACTTTGCCCCTTCCTGCTCCAACTGAATTGCAATAGTAAAAATATCCATAGACTAATCTCCTTTTCGCATTGTCTCTACATTGTACCAAGCTTACCATCGGCTTGGCAAGGAAATGTTTACAAAGTGAATGCTTGCTTACGGTACAGGAATTCCACCGTTTGCGACCATCACTTTAATCTCGGGAGTGAGGACTATCTGTTGTGGATAGTCTGTCCAGTCTCCTCCGAGTCTTCGTAGGACTAGCATTGCCACAGATTTTCCAAGCTCTTCAAGAGGCTGGCATACGGCATAATGACAAAACTGCAGCAGAGGGGAGTAGGATAGGTAGTCAAAACTTGCAAATACAATCTTAGGGCGATTTTCAGTAGTATAGGTCTCCATCAAATAGGTAGTGGCACCAAGGTGCAGCATATCATTGGCAATGAAGAATGCCTGGGGATGATTTGGTTTTTTCAGGATGGAGCGCATAAGGGAAAACCCCTTTTTCTGATCCATGTGCCCTTTGGTAAATACAAACTCCTCTTCGACTTCCAAATCACCGTCTTGCATAGCTTCAAGATAGCCGAGGTAGCGTTCTTTAGCTGTGGGGATATTAAGATCCCCACCTAAAAACCCTATGCGTTGGAAGCCTTCGCGGATGAGTCCTTGGACAACGCTTTGTACCCCATAACGGTTGTCTGTCAGGACTGTGTCGAATTGTAGACTTGGTATCTGTCTGTCGAGAATAATCATGGGAATCTGTTGCAGCACTTTATTCTGCAGATGGCTGCCTTCATCACTTACAGGGATGATGACCAAGGCATCTACTGTGCGTTCAATCATCAGCTGGAGTTTCTTACGCTCTTCTTCGATTGAGTTGTTTGAGGAACAGAGTACCATTGTGTAATCATGGAGAGCGAAAATGATTTCCATGGACTCTAGAATTTCCATGAAGAATGTGTTGGAGAGTTCAGGAGCGATGATGCCGATGGTTCTTGTTTCCCGTATCTTTAGGGAGCGGGCAACCGCATTACGATTGTACCCCAAATGAGCCATCGCTTTAGTTACTTTGAGGCGGGTTTTTTCTGTGACTGACTCTGAGTTGTTGAGAACTCGCGACACTGTGGCGATAGAGACCCCAGACACTTGTGCAACGTCCTTGATGGTAGTGGGGTTTTGTTCGTCATCTCTCATAGCAACTCTCCTTACCCTAAAAAAGGGTAGGGGACCATGTGTGAACATATGGCCCCCTACCCCTGAAATTAACCAAAAGAACAACGATTAGTCGTAGAGAAGACCCTTGATGTTATCATCGTTCATATTGTTCTTATCATAGAATCTTGCACCAGTGTCTACGTCAGAGACTTTCTCTCCCTTGTAGGCTTTGTAAGCAAGCTCAACAGCCTTGTAGCCGATTGAGTATGGATCCTGAGTGACGGAACCGAAGAAGTAGCCTTCACGAACGGCGTTCTTCTGTGCTGCGCCAGAGTCAAATCCAAGTACTACAACATCCTTGAAATTAGGATTGGATTTCAGTGTAGCACCATCATTGGTTGCTGCAAGCAGACCCTTGACGGTAGCTTCGTTGGTGCAGAAGATTCC